>JABSON010000208.1 GCA_013215915.1 Campylobacteraceae bacterium
ATACACAAATTAATAAAGATTCAGACTTAGGAATAGATACAATTGATATTCCACTAATCTTTTCTACATTAAATGTATTTTCAATTGATTAATATTTTTATTATTATCGTAAATAAATATTCTAGATAATTGTTTCTTTTTGTTTGTTTTGTTTCAATAAAAAAATAAAATAAATAAAAAGGATACTTTTCTATTGACAAAATAAAAATAAAGTAGTAATCTAAAAAAATATACGCAAATTGTCTCAAGTCCTAAAACATAAAAAAACATAAAACAAGGAATTATATATGTCTCGATACATGATGATATTCACCACATTTTTTCTAATAGGCTTCACTCCATATATGATGGCTATTGAAATCAAAATTCCTCTTACTTCTGAGTATATGCATAGTTACAAACTTGATTTACTTAAATTTATTTTATCAAAAGCTGATGGTGAGCATACAATAAGCTATTCAAAAAACAAATACACTGCAGCAAGAGTAGAAATAGAAATGAATAAGAAAAATTCAAAAATTAATTTAATGTGGCATGGTACCTCTATTAGAATTGAAAAAAATCTATTACCAATTAGATACCCTATATATAGAGGGTTAATTGGGCATAGAATCTTCATCATTAATAGAAAACAGCAATCCTCATTTGATAAAATCAAAAATCTTAAAAATTTACAATCAATGGTTGGCGCTCAAGGTTTTGGGTGGGCAGATATTGATATATTAGAGAATGCTGGGTTAAAACAAGAACAAGCTTCTTACGATAATATTTTTAAAATGATTGATAAAAATCGAATTGATTATTTCTCTAGAGGAGTAACAGAAGCATTTAAGGAAGTTGATTTTAGAAAAGATCAATTGAAAAATATAACCGTCGAAAACAAACTATTATTAGTTTATCCTTTCGCCATGTACTTCTTTACAGGTAAGAACAACACCGAAATTGCTAACGTTATAGAAACTGGATTTAAAAATGCTTACGACGATGGAAGCTTTCTTAAGTTTTTTAATAATCATCCTGAAATTAAAAATGTCCGTAAACAATCAAATCTTAATAATAGAATAAGAATAGATATTCCTAACCCTTTGATGACAAAAGAGACATTAAGCTTACCTAAGAGCCTTTGGAACTAGGGAATAAGAGCACAAGCCATATAAAGAGTAGTATTCAATATCTACATGAGGGCTAATTGCTCATAGAAAAGCATTAATAAAATGGAATCCACTTGTAAAATACAATTGGGTGACAGGATATCCAATTGATTACTTTATTTCTAAATTTGCATATTCTTCATCACTAAAAATTCTTGAAACAGTTATAAACTGGTAACCCAAATCAATTTCAAGTGAAAAAGAATTTCCAAATGCAGCTTTTTCAACTTTTACATCTACTGTAATATGTGAATGCTTAAAATATTCAAACTGATCTTTATCTATAAAAAATTCACAGCCACAAATTTCACCTAATTTTACATTTCGTGAAGGTACATAAAAATCTTTTATTGAAAAACACATAGGAGCAGTTCCATCACAACAACCACCACTTTGATTAAAAACCAAAGCACCATTTTCTTTTTTTAGTATTTCAATAATTTTAGCTGCTTCATCTGTAACAGATAGTCTTGAAGTAAACATAAGTGATCCTTTTTTATATTTATTTTAATATATTTAAACAAAAAAAAATGCATAGAAAAGATTCTATGCATTTTAAATATTTTCTTTAAGTCTAAAAGAAACCCATTGCATCTTTAGAATATGAAGTTAAAATATTTTTAGTATGTCTATAAGCATTTAACATCATCATATGAGTTTCTCTACCAATACCTGATTTTTTATATCCACCAAATGATGCATGAGAAGGATATAAGTGATAACAATTCACCCATACACGACCAGCTTCAATTCCTCTTGAAAATTTATGTAGTTGATGAGCATCTCTTGACCATACTCCTGAACCTAAACCATAAATAGTATCATTAGCAATCTCTAAAGCTTCATCTTCAGTTTTAAAAGTCGTAACTGCTAATACTGGTCCAAAAATCTCTTCTTGGAAGATTCTCATTTTATTATGACCTTTAAAAATTGTAGGTTGAATATAATTTCCATTTGGATATGTTTTATTATTATACTCTTCACCACCAATTAATAGTTCAGCTCCCTCTTCTTTACCAATCTTAATATAAGAAAGAATTTTTTCTTTTTGAGATACAGAACACTGAGCACCCATTTTAGTTGTAGGATCTAAAGGATCTTCTTGAGTAATAGCTTCAATTCTCTCTAATACTCTTTTCATAAATGGTTCATAAATTGATTCTTGAATTAATGCTCTTGAAGGACAAGTACAAACTTCACCTGAGTTAAATGCAAACAGTACTAAACCTTCAATTGCTTTATCAAAGAATGCATCATCTTTATCCATAATTGATTCTAAGAAAATATTTGGAGATTTTCCCCCAAGCTCTAATGTTGATGGAATAATGTTTTCAGTTGCATATTGCATAATAAGTTGACCAGTTGTAGTTTCACCTGTAAATCCGACTTTTTTAATATCTGGATGAGTTGCTAAATGTTTACCAATTTTTCCACCAGCACCATTAATAATATTTACTAAACCTTTTGGAAGTACATCTTGAATTGTTTCCATTAAAATTAGAATCGACATAGGAGTTGCAGAAGCTGGTTTTAAAACAACTGCATTTCCAGCAGCTAGTGCAGGAGCAATTTTCCAAGCGGCCATTAATAATGGGAAATTCCAAGGAATAATTTGGGCAACAACACCTAATGGTTCATAAACTTCTTGAGAAATAGTATTTTCATCTAAATCAGAAACTTGTCCACTTTCTCCACGAATCACAGATGCAAAATATCTAAAATGATCAACAACCAAAGGTACATCAGCTGCAAGAGTTTCTCTAATAGCTTTACCATTATCTAAACACTCAGCAAGCGCTAAATTTTCTAAATTAGCTTCAATTGCATCAGCAATTTTATTTAACATTGTTGATCTCTCAACTACTGTTGAATGTTTATATGATTCAAAGGCAAGAACTCCAGCTGCTACTGCTGCATCAACATCAGATTCATTAGATCTAGGGATTCTAGTTAATACCTCTCCATCAACTGGTGAAATATTATCAAAATACTCACCACTTAATGGTGCAACCCATTCTCCACCTATAAAATTTTCAAACTGACTTTTATACTTTGGTTTAACATATGACATGTTTTATCCTTTTTAAATTATAAAAATAGATTATCTTTTCTATTTTTTTGTATAAAGAAGTCTACATTAATTTTATAGCTTGAATATAGCTAGATTAAAAAAATTTTAAATACTATAAAAAAGTGATAAATAGCATACAAGTAGCATTTAATAATTTACAGTAATTTTCTAAAAAATAATATGATATTATGTTACAATTTATAATGAAAACTTATAATTACACTTTCAACAATAATAACTTGACAGATTTAATTGATTATTCATTATTCGTAAATGAAAAAAATATTCTAGTTCAAATATTTTGTGGACATGAAGAAAGTACTTTAGAACTTATTTCAAATGAAATAAGAAATATGCTACCTCAATCTTTTTGTATCGGAACTACAACAGATGGAGAAATATCCAATGAGACTATTTCAACTCTTAAAACTGTTATAAGTATTTCTATATTTAAAGATACTATAATTAAAGGTCATTTAATAGAAGGTTTAGATTTTTTTCAAAATGGTATTGAAATGGCGAATACTATATCACAAGCTAATACTAAGTTAATAATTACTTTTACAGATGGAACAAATACAAATGCAGAAGAATATTTAAAAGGAATTGAGTGCTACGATAAAAATCTTATGATTTGTGGAGGAATGGCAGGAGATAATGGAATATTCAAAAAAACTCATATTTCATATCAAGGAAAAATCATATCAGAAGGTGCGGTTGCGATTTCTCTAAATTCTGATATTTTAGAAGTAAAAAATGCACATAAATTTGATTGGATTCCTATTGGTATTGAACATACAATTGATAAAATGAATGGTAATAGAATTTGCTCGATTTCTGGAATGTCAGCCCAAGAGTTTTATAAAAAATACTTAGGTGAATCCTTTGTACAAGCAGAATACCCTTTGATTGTACAAAGGAATGGAATAAATGTAGCTAGAGCAGTATTAACTAAATATGATGATGGTTCACTAGGATGTGGTGGAAACTTGTATGAAGGTGATATTGTTAAATTAGGGTTTGCAAATTCTGAAATGTTAATGCAAAATCCAATTGAATATATAGAAAGTATAAATACGTTTAAAGCAGAAACCTTTTTTATTTATTCTTGCATGGCAAGAAGAAGATATATGCAAAACTTAATTAAAGTAGAAACTGAACCTTTTGCTAAAATTGCAACAACTTCTGGCTTTTTTACTTATGCTGAATTTTTTCATAATAAAGATCATAATGAATTATTAAATCAAACACTTACTTTAGTTTCTTTAACTGAAAACTTAGATATTCAAAAAGTAAGAATCAAAGAAAGAAGTTCTTTAGGCTATAACCAAATTTCTTTTATAAAAACAACTAAATCATTAACTTCTTTAATACAGCAAAGTACAAAAGATTATATTGAACAATCAAAAAAATTGCAAAAAGAGAAAAACTATTCTCAAAGTTTATTAAAATCACAAAAAGAATTTTTAAGACATGCAGTCCATGAAACGAATACTCCATTATCCGTAATTATGTCAAATATTGAATTATTTGAAATGAAACACGGAAAAAATGAATACTTATCTAATATAGAAATAGCATTAAAAAATATATATTCAATTTATGATGATTTATCTTATTTGGTAAAAAAAGATCATATTGACTATCCAAAACATAATATAGATTTTCATGATTATTTAAGATCAAGAATTTATTTTTTTGAAGCTTATGCTAAAAAAAAGAATTCAAATATTATTTTTAA
>JABSON010000209.1 GCA_013215915.1 Campylobacteraceae bacterium
ATACGTTTTTTTGCAGCTTATAGAAGACTATAAGTTAATGAAGAAAGTAAAATACACAAAAACTTAAGAATTATTCATTAATTGTTTGATGTGCAATTAATATATTATATATAAAGCTTCTGTACCATATCCTTTCCACTATCAGGAGCTAATTTAGCAGATCTCATAGTCATTGTAATATTTTTATGATTCATTAGAATGGTGTAAATAGGTGTTCTATTGATAGCTAGGTGAGATGCAAAGGTATGTCGTAGTGTATGTGTTACTACTCTATTTTTTCTATCATCTTTTTCTAGTCCTTGATTAAAGTACTTATTAAATATTTTTGTTAATTGATCTTGGATTGTTTGTTTATGTTTACCTACTAATGGACCATTTAAATTTAAAGTACTTATTCTATCTTCTAATAAAGTTTTTAATTCATCATTATAAAAACCAGTATATGTAGAGTTATTCTTATGATCTGTTAGTGTAATGCTATTTGTTTCAAGTTTTACATCTTTTTTGCATAATGAAAGAATAGTTCCTAATCTTCCTCCTGTTTGTAAAGCTAATAGAGTAAAGAGATATAGATGGTCTTTACATTTAGTTTCTTAAATTAAGAGTTTGATTTCATCTAGTTGTAGATACCGTTCACTTGCATTATCAACTTTAATTCTTTTAATTTGACCAGAAATCGGATTTGATTTAGCAAAAAGCTTTTTACTTATTGCTACATTATAAATTGCACCTATTATTTGAATAATTGCATTTACTGTTTTTTCTGCAAAATCTATCTTTTTAAGTTTTTGTATTTTCTTTATATCATCAGTAGTAATAAGGTCTACATCTAATTTACCTATAAAGGGTTCTATATGAATTTCATATGTTCTTTTGATTTTTTTATATTTTTTACTGAATCTTCTTTTTCTTCAAAATATACATTTGCAAAATTTCATTTCTAAGTTGTTTACAATAGTTAATTCTTATGCCTGCTGAATCCTTTCCAACAGTTTTAAGTTTATCTTTATTGTTTTTTCTATAACGAATTACAAAGACTTTATCTGTTTCTTTGCCTTTTTCGTTTATAATGCGCTTAAAGAAAATCCCGTCTTCGTTTGTTGCTAATCTTTTAGAGTCTATTTTAGAATTCATAGTATTTTAAGTCCTTGTATAGTCCTTGTGATTTGAATATTATTGTAAAATATTATCTAGAGTATAACACAAGCAAAAGGCGTTGTCAACGGACATTGAGGGATATTCATTAATATTGTAGTATATACATAAAGGACTAAAATGGGATTAGGTGTAGGAATCGTAGGATTACCAAATATAGGAAAATCAACAACTTTTAATGCTTTAACAAAAGCTCAAAATGCAGAGGCACAAAATTACCCATTTTGTACTATTGAACCAAATAAAGCTATTGTTCCAGTTCCTGATAAAAGATTAGATGCTTTAGCTAAAATTGTTAATCCTGATAAAATTCAACATTCAACTATTGATTTTGTTGATATTGCGGGATTAGTAAAAGGAGCTTCAAAAGGTGAAGGTTTAGGAAATAAATTTTTATCTAATATTAGAGAAGTTGAAGTTATCTTACATATGGTTAGATGTTTTGAAGATGAAAACGTTGTACATGTAGAAGGTGGAATTGATCCAATTAGAGATATCGAAATTATTGAAACTGAATTAATTTATTCTGATATTGGTCAATTAGATAAAAAATGTGATAGATTAAAAAAAGATTCTAAATTTGATAAAAAAGCAGCAGCTAAATTAGTTGTAGCTCTTGAAGTATTAGCTCACTTAGAAGAATTAAAATCTGTTTCATCTTTTGAAGATAGAGATAGTGAAGAATTTGAAGAACTTGATAAAGAATTAAGATTCCTTTCTAACAAAGATGTTATTTATGGAGCAAACGTTGATGAAGATTCATTAGCTGATGGTGGAAATAAATATGTTGATTTAGTTAGAGCTCATGCAGATTCAGTTAATGCTGATGTAATTGTATTATGTGCAAAAATTGAAGAAGAATTAATTGGTTTAGAAGATGATGAAGCACAAGAATTTTTAACTGATTTAGGTGTTGAAGAATCTGGTTTAGAACAAATTATTCATAAAGCATTTGATAAATTAGGATTACAATCTTATTTTACAGCAGGTAAAGTAGAAGTAAGAGCTTGGACTATTCCAAAAGAAACAAAAGCTCCTCAAGCAGCAGCTGTTATTCATAATGACTTTGAAAAAGGTTTTATTAAAGCTGAAGTAATTTCATTTTCTGACTTCGTTGAATTAGGTGGAGAAGCTAAATGTAAAGAAGCTGGTAAACTTAAACTTGAAGGTAAAGATTACGTTGTTCAAGATGGTGATATTATGCACTTTAGATTTAACGTATAACAATTTTTTTATAAAACTACTAAATAAAATAAATATCTAAACAGATATTTATTTTATTATCAAAACACTAAACTCATTTAATTCTTAATTATATTTATCTAAATGAGAAAGTTTAAAAACTTTCCCACGCATCTATATTATTATTGTTAGCAATAATATCTTTTTTTGCTAAAACTTTTTTAGGACTAATTCTTTTTATAGAATGGTTATTTGGCATTTCTCTTTGTATAGTATTTCTTCTAAAATTAGTTTTACCTATAAAATTAGCTTCATTAGCTTCATCAACAATCGCTTTAGCCATAATACTTGTAGATTCTGCAATATTAGCTGTTTGAGAAGCTACAGATGCATTTCCTTGTGTACCTTGATCTAATGTTGTAATTGCATCGTTTATTTGTTCAATACCTTCTTGCTGTTCTTTAGAGGCAGTAGAAATATCATTTATTGTTTTAGTAGTTTTTAAAATACTTACATTTAATTCATCATATCCTGCAATCATTTTATCAGCACTTTTTTTACCAAAGTTAGTTTTAACTGTTGCTTTTTCTACTAAGTCTTTAATTTCTTTAGCAGCGTCAGCTGATCTTGATGCAAGGTTTCTAACTTCTTGTGCAACAACTGCAAATCCTTTTCCAGCTTCACCAGCAGTTGCAGCTTCTACTGCTGCATTAAGTGAAAGAATATTTGTTTGGAAAGCAATTTGGTCAATTACTGTAATTGCTTCTGCAATAGCTTGTGTTTGTGAATTAATATCATTCATTGAATTTACAGTAGAAACTGCTAATTCTTGACCTGCAGAAATTAAATCTTTTAACTCTTTTGAATAAGTAGCCATATTAGAAATATTTTCAGTTGTTGAAATAATTGTAGATGTAATTTCTTCTAAGGCTGCTGCTGTTTCTTCTAGGGATGCAGCTTGAGCATTTGAGCTTTTACTTAATTGATTAACATTATTTGATAACATACTTGCATTATCTTCTAAAGAACTTCCGTTTGTAAGGTTATCTAATAATAATTTATTAATTATTTTAGCCAAATCGTTTAATCCAATTGAAACTTTTCCATTTGCATTATCTATTGTATGCGTAAAATCTAAATTAGTAAATGAATCTAAAGCATCTGTAATTTTATTAATATCGGAATCTACATTATTTTCAATATTAATTAACATTTCATTGAAAATAGTTTTTAATTCTTGAAGAGCTTCATTTTGAGTTGATTTTTCAACTCTAAAGTTTAAATGTCCTTTTTTAACTTCTTCAACAACTCTTTTAACATCATTAATTAATTCTTCATCTTGTCTAAGTAAAGATTGTGTTTTTAATAAGTTTTTATTAATTAGTTTAGACATAATACCAATTTCATCATTTGAATCATTTTCTAATCTTTTAACATCTTTGCTTTCTTTATTTAAATATTTAAAGAAATTTAATAATCCTTCTTGGAATTCCTCTAAAGGTTTCGAGATAACTTTATTAGATACATATGACATTAACAATGAAAGTACTATTATTACTATTAATATAATTATTATAGTATTTATAATTGTATTATTAATTTGTTCTTGAGTCTTGTCTTTCATTTGTGTAATTCTTGATTCAATATCATCAACATAAGCACCAGTTCCTACAATTAAATCCCATTCTTTAAATTTTTGAACAAAAGCCAGTTTCTCAACAGGTTCATCAAATCCTGGTTTATTCCAAATATAGTTTAAAATAGAACCTTCGCTTTTTTGATTTGCTACTTTAACAATTTCTCTATAAATATATTTTCCATTAGGATCTTGTAAGTTAGATAAATTTTTTCCAACTAAAGATTTTTTAGCACCATGCATTAAAACAACATGATTCGAATCATTAATCCAAAAATATCCAGATTTTCCATATTTCATATTTGAAATTGCAAGCAGGGCATCTTTTTTTAAAGAAGATGAAACATCATCAATATATTTGCCATTACCAAGAACCCAATTATATGCTTTAAAAACATTTAGATAAGATATTTTTTCAACAATTCCAGACGATCCTGGTTTTGACCAATAATAAGATATAAAACCAGAACCTTTATTTCTTCCAATTTTAGCTGCTTCATAAAAAAGTCTTTTTCCTTTTTTATCTTTAAAACTTGATAAGTTTTTGCCTTCTAAAGAGTGTTTTACACCATGAACTATAATCTTAGCATTAAAATCATTTACCCAGAAATAACCAGACTTTCCATATCTAGATGTTCTAATTGTATGTTTTAGTAATTCTTTAAGTTCATCTTCTTTCATTATGTGTTTATATTTCTCATACTGAGCATTTATTATTGACATTAAAAATTTATTTTGTTCTTTTAAATATGAAGAAACTTCAGTTTTAACTTTTTCTTTTGAACTTCTTTTGTAATAATAATCAATAGTTTTCATTGTTAATGAAACATAGTTTTTTAATTCTTTTTCTTTATTTAAATAAGCATCTTTTTTGAAATCGTTTATTACAATTTCTGATGTTTTATTTAATGA
>JABSON010000021.1 GCA_013215915.1 Campylobacteraceae bacterium
ATCTATTTTAATGAAAAAAGATTAAATGCATTAATATATAATAATGAAGTAATAATACCAAATATAAGTTCTTTTGAAAAATTAGAATCATATAAAAACATTAAAAAAATATATAAAAAATTTGATTACTTAAATAAAAAAATACTTTTCACACAAAAAGAACTTGTCTTTATGAGAAATCATAAAGAGATTGTATATTCGATTATGAATTGGGAGCCAATTAGTATAGTTAAAAATAATAAAATAAGTGGATTTATTTATGAATATTTAAAAATTATAGAGGAAAAATCTTCTTTAAAATTTAAATTCGTAAGTTCTAATTCTTGGGAAGAGATAAAAGAAAAATTCAGTAATAAAGAAATTGATTTTTTTCCAAAGACAAGCCATTCAAGCACTTTTTCAATGGACTATTTAATTTCAAATGAAATAGCACACTATAATTTTGCAATTGTAACAGATCAGGATGGAAGTTTTGCAGATGATATTTACAGTTTATCTACTAAAACTATTGCTTTACCAAAAGGTTTTGCTAATTATAATTATATAAAAAAGAATTACCCTTTTATTAATATTGTTGAAACAAAAGATATGAAAGAAGCGCTATCCTTAGTTGCAAAAGGAGAGGTATATGCTTTTGTAGCTTTTTCAGATGTTGCAGTATTTAATATAAAAAAATACTATCCAAATTTAAAAATAATAGGAATAACAGAAGAAAATTTTATTCATAATTTTGTTATTCGTACTGACTATCCTGAATTAGTTTCAATTATGAATAAAGTAATTAAAAGTATAAGCGATAAAGATAAAAAATTAATTAGAGATAAGTGGATTTCAACTGAAGTTTCAACAGCAATTGACTATACTTTATTGTATAGAGTACTTATTATATTTTTCTTTATATTACTAATAGTTCTATTTTTTATAAAAAAATTATCAAGAGCTAAAGTAAAAATAGAAAAGTATAATGAAAAATTACAAATAACAATACAGAATTTAAAACAAACTCAAGAACAACTGATTTCATCCGAAAAAATGGCAGCATTAGGTGGTTTAGTTGCCGGTGTTGCCCATGAAATAAATACTCCTGTAGGAATTGGGCTTACAGGAATATCTCATTTAGAAGATTCTACTAAAATAATACATGTAAAATATAATCAAGATGAAATGTCTCAAGAAGAGTTTGAAGAATATTTAGATACTGCAAAAGATTTAAGTTCTTTAGTACATAGAAACTTAGAAAAAGCAGCATCTTTAGTTAAATCTTTTAAACAAGTAGCAGTTGATCAAAGTAGCGAAGAAAAAAGAATATTTGATTTAAGAGAATATTTATATGAAATTTTACAAAGTATTCATTCTGTTACAAAGAAAACAAATATTAAAATAGAAATTTATTGTGATCGCGGCATAAAAATAAATTCTTATCCTGGCTCATATTCTCAAATAATTACTAATTTAATAATGAACTCCTTAATACACGGATTTAAAGCAAAAGAAAAAGGAACAATTTTTATTAATGTAAGTAAAAATAATAATGAAATAACAATAATATACAAAGATACTGGAAAAGGAATAAAAGAAGAAAATATAAATAAAATATTTGATCCTTTTTTTACAACAAATAGGGATAATGGTGGATCAGGGTTAGGTTTAAATATAATTTATAATATTATTATATCTACATTAGGTGGAAGTATTACATGTAATTCTCAAGAGAATAATGGAGTAGAATTTGTTATTATTTTGAATGTGTAGTTAATAAATATGAAGGGTTTACTATGGCAAAAATGAATTTTTTTAAAAAAAAAGATAATAACATTGAGGTTATTAAAGAAAAATGGAAAATTTTGATTGCAGATGATGAAACTGATGTTCATGTACTTACAAAGACAGTACTAAAGAACTATATTTTTAAAAATAAAACTTTAGAATTTATTTCAACTTATTCAGGTGAAGAAACATTAGAAGTTGTAAAAAATGATAAAGATATAGTTCTGATTTTATTAGATGTTATTATGGAGACTGATGATGCTGGATTAAAAGTTGTTAAAAAAATTAGAGATGAGTTTAATAATCATTTAATTCAAATTGTTTTAAGAACAGGGCAAGCAGCTGATATTCCTGAAAATGAAGTTGTTATGAATTATGCAATAAATGATTATAAAGAAAAAACTGAATTAACCTCAAAAAAACTAATTACTACAGTTACTACTGCTATTAGATCATATGAAAATATTGTAGCTTTAGAAAATAATAAAAAAGAAATCAATATATTAAATTATGATTTAAAAGAATTATTATCTTCCTTTGATAAAAGTGTAATTGCTTCAAAAGTTGATATTGATGGAAAAATTACTTATGTAAGTGAAGCTTTTTGTAAAATATTTGAATATGAAGAGAGTGAATTAATTGGTTCTTATCATGATAAAATAAGACATGAAGATCAAGAAGCTGAAATATTAAAAGAAATCAAAGAAGCTATTTTACTAAAAAAAGCGTGGAAAGGTGAATTAACATATAAATCTAAAAGTGGAAAAGTTTTTTGGGCATTAGTTAACAGATTTCCTGTATATGATTCAAACAATGAATTTAAAAACTTTACAAATATATTTAAAAATATTACGCAACAAAAAGAAGTTGAGAGTTTAAATTATGAATTGAATGGTTTATTATCTACTTTTGATGAACATGTAATTGCTTCAAAAACAGATGTAGATGGAAAGATTTTATATGTAAGTAATGCATTTTGTAAAATATCTGAATACTCTAGGAATCAATTATTAAATAAGAATCATAGTCTTTTACGGCATAAAGATAATACTAATGAATTATATGAAAAACTTTGGGAAACTATATCTTCAGGAAATGTATGGACAGGAGAGATAAAAGATGTAAGCAAAAGCAATAAAGAATATTATTTATATACTATTATAACACCTGAGTACGATATTAAAGGAAACTTTTTATCTTATACTGCAATTTTTCAAGATATAACTGCTCAAAAACATATAGAAGAAGCTAATAGAGAGATTGAAATTTTAAATTTAGAAATAGAAGAAACTCAAAAAGATGTTATATTTAGAATGGGTGCTATTGGAGAGTCAAGATCAAAAGAGACAGGTATGCATGTAAAAAGAGTTGCTGAGTTTTCAAAAATACTTGCAAAACATTTGGGTATGGACGATAAAGAATCAGAAATCTTAAAGCTTGCCAGTCCTATGCATGATATTGGAAAAGTTTCAATTCCAGATTCAATTTTAAATAAACCAGGAAAACTAACTTTCGAAGAGTTTGAAATTATGAAAACACATGCTCAATTAGGTTATGAAATGTTAAATACTTCAAATAAGGAGATTTTAAAAGTAGCTTCAATAGTTGCTCATCAACATCAAGAAAAATATGATGGGACTGGATATCCAAGAGGTCTTAAGGGAGAGGAGATACATATTTATGGAAGAATTACTGCATTAGCTGATGTATTTGATGCTTTAGCATCTGAGAGGGTTTACAAAAAAGCTTGGTCTGATGAGAAAATATTTAAAATGTTTAAAGAAGAAAGAGGAAAACATTTTGATCCTATATTACTTGATATATTTTTTGAACATTTAGATGAGTTTTTAATTGTAAGGGATAAGTTTAAAGATATTGAATCAAAAGAACTAATAGATTGATTAAGCGATGTTTAATAGCTTTTACTTTAGTATTCTCTTAACTAAAAAGCAAAGCTAAGGTTTAGCTTGGACATATAAGACTTTTATCTCTTTATGACTTTATGCTTCAAAAAATTTGGAGTTATTATGAAAAAAATTATTTTGGCATTTATATGCCTTTCTTCTATAATGTTTTCAAAAACATTTTATTTTACGGCTATTCCTGATCAGGATGAAACAAAACTAGAACAAAGATTCTCAAAATTAGCAGTTTATTTAAGTAAAGAACTTAATGCAGATGTTAAATTTTTACCTGTAAAATCTTATTCTGCTTCAATTGCAGCATTCAGAAATAATCAAGTTCAATTAGCTTGGTTTGGTGGATTATCTGGTGTTCGTGCTAGACTTGTTGTTCCTGGATCTCAAGTGATTGCACAAGGATATGAAGATCCTAAATTCCAAACTTATTTTATTGCAAATAAAAAGTTAAATATGAAAAAATCTTCTACTTTAGATTCTTCAATTAAAAATAAAACTTTTACATTTGGTTCAAAAGGTTCAACTTCTGGAAGATTAATGCCTGAATATTTTTTAAGAGAAACATTCAACAAAGCACCAAAAGATATATTTAACAAAGTAGGGTACTCAGGTAGCCATAATAAAACTATTTCTTTAGTTCAATCAGGTGCATATGAAATTGGTGCTGTTAACTTTAAAGTATGGCAAAGAGAATTAAAAGCTGGAACTATTGATTTATCAAAAGTTGATGTAATTTGGGAAACTCCTACTTATCCTGATTATCAGTTTACTGTACGATCTGATGTAGATAAAAACTATGGAAAAGGTTTTATTGATAAACTAAGAAATGCTTTAATTAATTTAAAAGATAGAGATATTTTAGATGCTTTCCCAAGAAAATCATTTATTAAAGCTAAAAATTCTGATTTTGATCCAATTTTAAATGTTGGTCAAAAAATTGGACTTATTGATTAATGGCATTTTTATTAGAAAATGAAAATATTTCATATTCTAAAGTAAATATTCTTTCTGGCGTTAATTTAAAAATTAACAAAGGAGAGAAGGTAGCTTTATTAGGAAAAAGTGGTTCAGGAAAGTCTACTTTATTAAAACATCTTTTTTCTTTACAAAAGAATACCTCTTCATATATTCCTCAAGAATTATCACTTGTTAATAACCTAAGCGTTTTCCATAATATTTTTCTTTCTAAACTAGATATATATTCATCATTTTATAATTTACGTAATCTTTTTTTTCCAATAAAAAAAGAAGTAAATGAAATAAAACTTTTATTAAAAGATTTATCATTAGAAGATAAACTTTTTGTAAAAGTTTCAGATCTTTCAGGAGGTCAAAAACAAAGAGTAGCAATTCTACGAGCTAAATTTAATAAAAAAAGTATTTTATTAGCGGATGAGCCAATTTCAGCGTTAGATGAGTATTTAGCCCAAAAAGTATTAGAAGATTTTGTAAAAGATTATGAAACAGTAATTTGCACTTTACATAATGTATCTTATGCTATAAATACTTTTGATAGAGTAATTGGTTTAAAGAATGGAAATATATTAATTGATAAAGCATGTAAAGATTTGACGCAAGAAGATAGAAAGATTTTATATTATGCTGTTGAGTAAGAATTTAAAAGTTACTTTATTTTTTATTTTTATAGCTTTTATCTCTTTTGTATTTTCTGACTTTTCAATATCAACAATAAATCCATTTTTAGAATTAAAAAAGTTTGTTTTCTCAATTAGTGAAATTAAAATATATGATATTCCTTCACTTTTACCTTCACTTGCACGTACTGTGGCAATTGCAGTATTAGCGATATTCTTTTCTTCTATTATAGGTTTTATTTTAGCTTTAATGTATGAAAATATTATTGTACGAACTATTTTAGCTTTTATACGAGCAATTCACGAGATATTTTGGGCTTTAATATTTTTGCAAATTTTTGGTCTTAATGTATTAACCGCTCTTTTAGCTTTGATTTTTCCATTTTCTGCAATTTTGGCAAAAGTGTATTCGGAGATATTAGAAGAACATGATTATTTTGATAAAAGTCTAAGAGGTAAAAACTTTTTATCATATTATTTTTACACAAAAATTCCTGATATTTTTCCTATGCTTTTATCTTATACTTTGTATAGATTTGAATGTGCTCTTAGATCTTCTGCTATCTTAGGTTTTGTAGGAATTACAACTTTAGGTTATTATTTATCTTCTTCATTTAATCAAGGATATTATAATGAAGTATGGCTATTACTAATAATGTTTTATATTTTAATTTTTACTATTAAAATATGGTTTAATAAATACTCATTTATTTTTTTAGTAATTTTATCTTTTTATTTTTTAGGAGATTTTTCAACATTAAATATGGACAATTTTATCAGGTTTTTTACAACTGATATTATTCCACATCCTATAAAAAATGATTTAGGATTTGATAAAACATATATATGGTTCTCAAACATATTTTTTGATGAAATTATACCTGGCATTTTTAATACTATTTTATTAACTCAAGTATCTTTAGTATTAACAGGAATTTTAGCATTATTTCTTTTTCCTTTTATTTCGTATAAGTTTGCTAATAAATATTTAAGATTTAGCTCTCATATAGTATTAGTTATTTTAAGAAGTTCACCTGAGTATATTCTTGCATATTTATTTCTTTCAATATTTGGCCCTTCTTTTTTACCTGCAGCTTTAGCTTTAATGCTGCATAACGGAGCTATTATTGCTTTTTTATTAGGACAAGAATCAAACCTACTTAAATATAGAACAGACCATACAAAAAAAGCTATATCTTTATATGCATATGAAACTCTTCCAAGATTATATTCTTCATTTTTAGCATTTCTATTTTATAGATGGGAAATTATTATGAGAGAGAGCGCAATATTAGGAATATTGGGTATTGCTACTTTAGGATTTTTCATAGATTCTGCAATTTCAGATTTTAGACTTGATAAAATGATGATTTTACTTTT
Organism: Campylobacteraceae bacterium; assembly: GCA_013215915.1. Taxonomy (GTDB): domain Bacteria; phylum Campylobacterota; class Campylobacteria; order Campylobacterales; family Arcobacteraceae; genus NORP36. Next base: position 6,662 of record JABSON010000021.1, read on the forward strand.
TATAACTGCTTTATTAAATATATCTATTGATATTTTATCTCGTAGAATTAGAAAGTATTTAAGAATTAAAGAAAATATATCTTCTTGTAATGTGTAGGATTAGCCATATACACAAGGAGATGGTAAATAGGACTAATCTTGTGTTTTTAAAAGGTGGTCAATTAAAAACATTAGAATACTATTAAAAAAAAATAGCAAATAAATCGAATTTAATTTTATTTGCAAAACTTAGTTTTTAAGAGTAAAATATTATAAGAAAAAACATTATTAATATGATTTGAGTGTAATATTAAAATAATCTTATGTATATTTATTAAATTCGATTTTTTTGCTACTTTTTTATTTTATACTTCTTTCATAAATAAAAGAAGGAATCAAGATGAATAATTCAAGAAGAGATTTTTTAAAAAAAGGTGCTGTGGCAGGTGCTGTTGTAGCTGCTAGTGGAGGAATGACTGGTGTTGCTGCTAAAGAATTAGCAAGCAGAACTAAAAAAATCCCACATGCTTCACACTTTGGACCATTTTTTGCACATGTAAGAGATGGAAAATTAGTAGATGTAACATCTCAATTAGATTCAGATGCAAACCCAACATTATTAGTTAAAGGTGTAATTGATAGAGTTACTACTAATTCAAGAGTAAAATATCCTTGTGTTAGAAAATCTTACTTAGAAGGTAAAGATGCTGGAGATTTAAGAGGTAAAGAAGAATTTGTAAGAGTTTCTTGGGATGATGCTTTAGACTTAGCTGCAAATGCTATTAAAAAAGCTCAAAAAAAGAACGGTAACAAAGCTTTATATAACGCTTCTTATGGTGGATGGTCACACCCAGGTGGATTTAAACCGAATGTTTTAGCTGGAAGATTCTTTAATCAAATTGGTGGAGCTGTTATTACTGCTGGTGAGTACTCAAATGGAGCTGCAGGTCCTACTAACCCAGTTATTGTTGGAGATATGGAAGTATATTCTGTACAAACTGCTCATGAACAAATTATTGAAAATACAAAAGTAATTATCTTATGGGGAGCTGATTTATACAAAACTAATAGAGTTGGTTATTCTGTTCCAAATCACAGAAATATTGATTATTATGAAGAATATAAAAAAGCTGGCATTAAAGTTATTTCTATTGATCCTATTTATACTATGTCTGCTCAAGAATTTAAAGCTCAATGGATTCAAATTAGACCAGGGAGTGATGTTGCATTAATGATGGGTATGATGAATTATTTATACAAATCTAAAAAATATGATGCTAAATTTATTGAAAAATATACTCATGGTTTCGACAAATTCTTACCTTATTTATTAGGTAAAGAAGACGGAATTGAAAAAACTCTTGAATGGGCTGAAAAGATTACTGAGATTCCAGCAAAAACTATTAAAGAATTAGCAGATATTATGGTTTCTAATAGAACATTTATTGCAGGTAACTGGTCATTACAAAGAGCTCATCATGGTGAGCAAGTGGATTGGTCTATTATTACTTTAGCTTCTATGGTTGGACAAATTGGACTTCCTGGTGGTGGTTTTGGTTTCTCTATGCATTATGAAGGTGGAGGAGATGCTAACTCAGGTAAAGCTACTGTTGGTGGTATGAGTCAAGGTGGTGGTGATAAAGTAGGAATTGCAATTCCAGCTTCACGAATGAGTGATTTAATTAACAAACCAGGTGAAACAATTACGTTTAAAGGTAAAAAAGTAACTTATCCTAAAGTTGAAGTAATGTTAAGTGCAGGTGGATCACCAATTGGTCATCAACCAGATGTAAATGAATTACTTAAAGCTATGAGAAAACTAGATACTGTAATTGTTGCTGAACCTTGGTGGACACCAACTGCTAAAATGGCAGATATTGTTTTCCCAGCTACTACAACTCTTGAGAGAGATGATGTTGCTTCTGGTATGTCTTATTCAAATGATAGAATCTTTGCTATGAAAAAAGCGATCGAACCTGCATATGAATCAAAAGATGATTACTGGATTTTTGCTGAATTAGCTGAAAGATTTGGTAAAAAGAAAAAATATACAAGAAATAGAACAACTATGCAATGGTTAGAGAGAAAATATAAAAGATCATATGCTAAAAAAGAAATGGGAATTTCATTTGCTAAATTTTGGGAAATGGGAACTATTAAATATGATGTACCAGCATCTGCTAGAAAATTTAATAGACATCAAGACTTTAGAGCAGATCCAATTGCGAATCCATTAAAAACTGAAACAGGAAAAATTCAAATTTTCTCTGAAAAATTCGCTTCATTTGGATATGACGACTTTAAAGGTCACCCTACATGGTTTGAACCAGCAGAGTGGTTAGGTAATGAAAAACTAGTAAAAGATTTCCCTTTACATTTAGTTTCTCCACATCCAACATATAGAATTCACTCACAACTAGATAATACTTGGGTTCAAGGTGCACATAAAGTGCAAGGACGAGAACCAATAAGAATTAATCCAGCTGATGCTAAAAAATTCAATGTTAAAGATGGTGAAATTGTAGAAGTTTATAATAACAGAGGAAGCTTACTTGCTGGTGTTGTTGTTACTGATACTATTAGAGCTGGTGTTTGTGCAATTGAAGAGGGCGCTTGGTTCTCTCCTGAAGATGCAAATAAAGAAAAATCAAGATGTAATTCTGGACAAGTTAATGTTTTAACTTCTTCAAGACCAACATCACAAATGGCACAAGCAACAACAGCTAATACTGTTTTAGTGTCAATTAAAAAAGCGGGAACAGTTAAAGCTAATTTAGCTTATAGCGCACCTACTATTATCGGAGCATAAAAAATGAAAAAATTAATAATAACAATGACTATCTTACTTGGGTTTTTAACTCAAGTAAGTGCAAAAGACTTATATATCTTTGCAAATGATACATCTTTAACTTCTAAAGACGGAAAAGTAGCAAAACTATTTTTAGGAGTACCTGTTAAAGTTTTAAAAGAAAAAGGAAAAAATGTAGAAGTTACATTTACAGCTTTTTTAGATGGAAATAATCTTTATGCAAGTTCTTTAAAAACTTTAGAAATTGGTAAAGTTTCGAAAGGTTTTAAATTTGCTAAAACAGAAGGAAAAACTGTAACATTAAAAGGTTTAATTGAATTAGAGAACTTAACTGAAGTTGTTTCAGAAGTTTGGGAAGAACAAGAAGAATTCTTTTTTGAAATGTGTACACAGTGCCATGCTGCACCTGCTGTTAATCATCATGCAAAACTTGAATGGGCAGCTATTTTTGGAACTATGAAAGGTTTCGCAAAATTAGATAAAGAAGAATCTGCTTATTTATTAAGATACTTATTATCTAATGCAAGTGATGGTTTAGTTAAAACTTCACACTAAGTTTAAGAGTATAACTCTTAAACTTAAATCTAAAATAATCTCATTCAATTTTCATCTTTAAAAAACAAAATTTAGCATGCTTTATAGAATATGTGGTTATTATTTTATATATAAATCAAGGTGAAAAAATGGAATTTCTAGAAAAATTAAAAAATTGTACTATTCTTTATGCAGAAGATGAAAAAGGAATAAGAGAAAATATTGCGGATTCTTTAAGATATTATGTAAAAGAAATATATGAAGCTTGTAATGGTGAAGAAGCTTTTGAAATTTATAAAGATAAAAAACCTGATATTATCTTATCTGATATACATATGCCAATATTAAATGGTATTGACTTCATTAAAAAAGTAAGAGAAACAAATCGTAATATTCCTGTTATTATGATTACTGCACATACTGATAAAAAGTATTTACTTGAAGCCGTTGAACTTCATATGGAAAAATATATTGTAAAACCAGTAGATTTAGACATTTTAATTGATGAAATTTCTTCTTGTGTTGATTTACTTAAAAAAAATGCAGAGATTATTTTAGAAGTAGATAAAGATTATATTTATGATTATGACAAAAAAGAGTTAAAATATAAAAATGATTCTATACTTTTAAATAAAAAAGAGATGAAATTTATAGAAGTTCTAATTCAAAATCAAAATAGAATTACTTCATATAATGAATTACAAGTTAATGTTTGGGCAGATGATGTTATGACAGATTCAGCACTAAGATCACTTGTAAGAAATTTAAGAAAAAAATTACCTAAAGATGTTATTTATAACTTATCAGGCGTTGGATACAGATTTGTATAAAAAACTTCTTTTAATTATTCTTTTTTGTTTAAATCTTTTATCAGAAGATTTAAATTTAAAAGAAAAATTTAGAGCTGATGATTCTAATTTAAGAATTGCAAAAATGTTAAATGAAAAATCTCATATTAATATATTTTTACCTTCAATTCCTTACTCTTATATTGCAAAAAATACAAATTCAGCTTTAATTAGGTCATATGATAATAAAAGAAAATGGGAGTATGATTTAGCAAAAGATATTAAAATTATTAATGATCTTATTTTTATTATTACTTTAAGAAAAGATTTAAGATTTCAAAATGGTGAAGTTTTTTCTGTTGATTCAGTACTCAAAAATTTGACTTTTTTCAAAAAATATCCTTTTTTATATACAAACATTAATAATATAAACTTTAAAGTTAAAAAACTATCAAAATATAAATTCAAAATTATTTTAAAAGAAAAATATGAAATGTTTATTTCAGACTTAGCAAGAATATATTTTTATACAGATGAATATTTAGAAAAGTATCAACCAAAAGGAAGTGAAACCGGAACTGCAAATATTGCACCAGGTCCTTATGGCATGGGTCCTTATATTCTAGAGAAAGGTTTTGCTGTTGGTTCAAAACAAACAGAAAAATTAGAATTAAGTGTAAATCCTTATTATTGGAATAAAAAAGTTCCAAAAATAAAACACATTACTGTATATACTCAGTTAAATGTAGAAGATGCAATTAGAGATATTAGTAAACATGAAGGAAAACTTGATTTAATGCCAATTCCTTTTAATAAAAAAATTGATATTTTATTATCAAAGTACTCAAAACTTCAGTTAAGTAAATCTACAAATAATTTTGTAATATTTTTTAATTTAATAAACGGAAATAAAAGATTAGAAAATAAAGATGTTAGAATTGCATTAAATCAAGCATTGAATCAAGAAAACTTATTAAATTTTGTATATAAAAAAGAGGGTAGTATATCACCTTTTACAGCTTCTATTAATTACGATATAGTGAAAAAGATATCAAAAGAGAACTCTTTTAAAGAAAAAAAGTTTTCACAAAATGAAATTAAAAAACTATTAGATAACTTAGAATTAAAAGTATTTACGCAAGATAGGTTTATGTTTTTATGGAAAGGTATAGAATTCCAATTAAAAAAATATAATGTAAAATTAATATATACAATTACGAATTCTGAAAAAGATATTTATAATCAATTATTAAAAACAAGTTCAAGCAAAAATACTAAAGAATGGGATATGTTGATTTGGGGAGATGATGATTGGTATTATGGTGATCCTTGGACAGTATTTTTTATATATGAAATTAATTCTGTTTGGTCTACTATTAAAGAAGATAATTTAATGAAAAAGTATATCAAAGAATATTTCAAAGCTAAAAGAGGCACTAAAAGCTATGAGAATATTACAAGAAAGATATTATTTCGTGCTAAATCAATGGCTTATACGCTAAGAGTTCCATCTCCTAATAAAGTAATGGCTTTAAACAAAGAAGTAATATTTAAACCATATCTGGGCGCAATGTTACCATTATGGAATATTGATATTACGAAAGACCACTGGTCTATTAGAAAAAAAATCAAATACCCTAAGAATTTAGAACAAGCAATAAAAGTAAAGAGATAAAATGAAAATTATAAGCCAAATGAATATTAAATCAAAACTAGTTACACTTTTTTTAATTTTATGCCTTACTATCGCAGTTTTGGGTTATTCTGCAATTAATATAAGTGAAAATAATAAAGAAAAAATAAAAGATATACATAAAAAAACCCAAATTGTTCTAATTAATCAAGATAAGATAATTACTCCTTTATATAAAATAAGAGAATTATCACAAAGTCTTGTTATGGCTCCAAATAAACAAAGAAGACTTACTATTACTTTACAACTTGATTATGAAATAAAAACTTTAAATAAAAACTTTGTGAAATATTCATCAAATGAAGAAATTAAAACTATGTGGAAAACATATAAAATATTAATTAAAAGAACTAGGAAGTATTTAGATAATGGTTTCGAAGAAGGGGCATATGTAAATGTCACTACTTTAAGTAGAGAACATTTTTCTTCTTTAATTGAGAAACTTTTATCAAATCAAAGTACATCTTTAAATAAAGTAAGCCAATCTTATGATAATGCAGTAAATGAATCAAAAGATATAAAAGTTAAAATTTTAATATATGTATTATTAATTTTAGCACTTGCTAGTATTTCAGGTTGGTTAGTTTCAAATAATATTCTTAACTCGATTAAGATTGTTCAAAATGGTTTAAATGATTTTTTTGATTATTTAAATAATAAAAAAGAAGAAGTTCAAAAAATCAATACAGATACATCTGATGAATTTGCACAAATGGCAAATACAATTAATTCAAATGTCGCAAATATTGCATTAGATATGGAAAAGAATAAAGAATTAATCCAAAATGCAACAAAAGTATTAGAAGAAATTAAAGGTGGAAATTTAAAACCAAGACTTAGTAAAGAGACTAATAGTACATCTTTAAATGAATTGAAAATTATGATGAATGATATGATTGATAATTTAGAAGTTCAGATTTCAAATGAAATATCACAAAGATTAGAACAAGAACAGATTTTAATTCAACAAAGTAAATTAGCTGCAATGGGTGAAATGATTGGAAATATTGCTCATCAATGGAGACAACCAATTGCTCAAATTGCAGCTATTAATATGAATATGAAAGTTACATACAAATTTAATAAATTCACAAAAGAATATTTAGAGAAAAAACTAGAAGAATCAAATAAATTAACTAATTATATGTCACAAACAATAAGTGATTTTCAGAATTTTTTTAATCCGCAAGGTGAAAAAGAAGATTTTTCAATTAAAAAAACATGTGAAGAAGCATACTTTATTCTTAACTCATCTTTACAATATCATCAAATAGAAGTCGAGTTTAATATTATTGAAGATAATACAGTATTAGGTTTTAGAAATGAATATGCACAAGTTATTTTAAATATTTTGTCAAATGCAAAAGATATATTAATTGAGAGAAAAATTAAAAACCCTAAAATTAAAATAGAAATAAAAACAGGTAATAATTTTGCAATTATAAAAATAAAAGATAATGCAGGTGGAATAGAAAAAGAACATAAAGGAAAAATATATGAACCATATTTCACAACAAAACACAAAGCTAATGGGATTGGATTAGGATTAAATATTACTTATAAGTTAATTTGCGATTCAATGAGAGGTAAAATAAAAACACATAATATTGACTATGATTATGAAAATAAAACTTATAAAGGTGCATTAACAAATATAACTTTACCTTTTTCACTATAATGATACTGAAACTTAATAATTATACTGAAACTTAACAATTAATTAAATTCATAAATTATGTCTTTCTTTAATTAAAATAATATTTTAATACTATATAATACATATAAAATATTATTAAAAGGTATTGTTTTGAAGATATTAATAGTTGATGATAGCAAAACCCTAGTTGCGGGGTTAATTGATTCTTTACATAAAAAAGTAAAAGCTGAGATATTTGTTGCTCATTCTAAACAAGAATGTGCTGACTTATTATTACAAGAAAAAGGTAAGTTTGATATATCAATATTAGATTTAGGTCTTCCTGATGCACCAAATGGTGAAGTAGTAGGTTTTGTAAATAAGTTTTCAATTCCTAGTATTATACTAACAGCTTCAAAACTTGATAAAAACAATGAAAATTTGTCTTCTTCTAATGTAATTGATTATGTAATTAAAAATGGTTCTTATGCTCTTGATTACACGGCATATGTAGTTGAAAGATTTATAAAGAACTTAAAATGTGAAGTTTTAATTGTAGATGATTCAAGATCTTTTCTACATAAAATAAGTGATTTGTGTAATAAATATAACATAAAAACTAAAACTGCATGTTCTGCTGAAGAAGCTCTAACGATTATGAAAGAAAGAAATAATATTAAATTAATTTTAACTGATTATATGATGCCTAAAATGAATGGTTTAGAATTTACAGCAGAAATAAGAAAAGAATATAAAAAAGATGAAATTTCTATAATTGCTTTATCAGGAAGTCAAGATAAACAAATTGTAGCTAAGTTCCTTAAATCTGGGGCAAATGATTTTATCTATAAAGATTTTTCAAATGAAGAGTTTTATGCAAGAATTAATTCTAATTTAGAAATTATTCAACTATTTGAAGAAATTAGAGATAGAGCAAATAAAGATTATATGACGGGAATGTATAATAGAAGATATTTATTTGAAAAAGGTAATGAAATTTACTTAAACAATAAAAAAGATAATTTGAATTTATCTTGTGCAATTATAGATATTGATAAGTTTAAAAATATTAATGATACATATGGTCATGATATTGGAGATATTGCAATCAAACAAGTTTCAAGTATTTTAGATACACACTTAGATCGAAATAGTTTAATATCTAGATTAGGTGGAGAAGAATTTTGTATACTAACAAAAGAACTTAATGAAAATGAGATATTAGAAAAATATGAAAATATTAGAAAAGATTTTGAGAACTCTGTATTAGAAATAGATGATTTATCTATTTCATATACTGTATCAATTGGTATAAGTACAAAATTTTATAATGATTTAGATGAGATGATTAAAAAATCTGATGAAGCTTTATATGAAGCTAAAGAAACAGGAAGAAATAAAGTAATAATAAGTAGAGCTTAATAGACTTTACTTACCTTACTTAATTTACCTTGCCGTAATAAAGGTAAGTTATTTCTATTTATCATTTTTATGCTATAATTAAAAAAAAGGATAAGAATGTACATAATTAATAATAAAGAGTATAAATGTTCAGTTGGTGTTACTCTTGATATCTTTAATGATAGATGGAAACTAGCCATTATTTGGTTCTTATTAAAAGATGATAAAAGATTTAAAGAATTAAATGCAGAAATTTGTGAAATTACGCAAAAGACTTTAACAGTTAAACTAAAAGAACTAGAAGAAAAGAATATAATTAATAGAGAAGTATTTCCACAAGTTCCTCCTAAAGTTGTATATTCTCTAACTCCAATAGGAAGAAAATTAGAAGCAATTGTAAATGAAATGAATACATGGGGTGTTGAATATACAAAAGAACACGGCAAAATAACGCAAGAAAGTACTTGTACTCTTTAAATATAAGATAATTATTATCTTATATTTTATGCATATTATTAAAAAACTTCGTCACACATAAACTATATACCTGAATATAACCTCATAAAGCTTCCTTTTAAAATTCATATATATTTTCATAAATTATAATAAAAATTATTATTCTATGTGCTAAAATTAAAATATTAGGATTTAAATAAAAGAAGAATAATTAGCAAAAAGAAGAACACTTCTTTTTACTAATTACAAGTTCGCGCCTTTTAATTAATAACTATAAAAAATCGTTCAATTAAGAGAAAAGCATTATAAGCTTAATTAACTTAATATTCCCTTACAATACTTTAGGTAAGTAATAAACTATAATGTAAAACTAAAAAATATCTTATATTTTATACATATGGTTAATAGCTCCTCTATTTTTACCTATTTTATAAAGAGATCCTGCTTTAATGGCTTCATAAACGTATAAATTAGCTTGTTTTACTGCATCTTGCATAATTAAGCCTTTTGCTAAAAAAGATGCAATAGCAGAAGATAAAGAACAACCAGTACCATGAGTATTTTTTGTAAGAATTCTAGGGTTTTTATAAAAAGTAAATCTTTCACTTGAACTTTCATATAAACAATCATAAGAATACTCAAAATCTAACTCCAAAGATTTAATTAAAACATATTTACAACCATAAGAAGATAAATAAAGACAAGCTTCTTTGGCATCTTCTTTATTTTTTATACTTTTATTAAAAAGTAAATTAGCTTCATATAAATTAGGAGTAATAATATCTACAAGTGGAAACAAATCTTCTTTTAAAGATTTAATTGCAGACTCCTCTAATAAAATAGCTTTTGAAGCAGCTACCATAACAGGATCTAAAACAATATTTTTTAATTTATGTTTTAGTAAAAAATCTTTAATTTCTATAATAAGTGAAGTTTTATGTAACATTCCAATTTTTACTGCATCACAGGGAATATCACTAAGATTAGTTTCTAACTGAGATCTTACAAACTTTTCATTAATATCTAAAATATCATTAACTCCACAAGTATTTTGAGCAGTTAAAGCTGTAATTGCAGTCATTGAATAAACACCTAAAGCTGTTGCTGTTTTTATATCAGCTTGAATTCCCGCACCACCACAAGAATCAGATCCTGCGATGATTTGTAAAACGGGGTAAGTTTTCACTAGTTTTTCTCTTTAGAGAAAATCATTGTTAAAACAAAAGATAAAAATACTGTTATAACAAAAGAGAAGAATAATTGATTAGCTACTAATAAAGTTGGCAATGATTCTGATCCCATAAATGTAACTAATATACCATTTGAGAAATTAAGACCTGGGAATATAACTCCCCCTACTACTAAAGAAATTAGAGAAAGTGTAAAAGTATTTGTATATTCTTTTTTTCCTAAAATAGAAAAAATTGCTGGTCCTATTAAAGCACAACATAATAAATCTGCTAATAAAAATAGATAAAATACGTCATAACCTTTTGAAGCAATATAATAAACAGGAAAACAAGTTAATACAATTACAGCTCTATATATTTTAAGGCTTTTGTCATTCTCTTCTTTTTTAAGTACAAATAACGAAGCAATACCATTTAATAAAGAATCTGATGAAGATAATACTAATGACACAACAAAAGCTATTAAAATAAATATAACAATAGGATTTTGTAATTGTAATAAGTCAAATAAAGCTAAGTTAGCATCTTCACCTAATAAACCTGTACTTTTTGCAAATAATCCAGCTAATCCTAAAATAAAAATAACAACAAATACAATTAAAGATGAAATAATAAATGACTTTTTAACTGCATTTTCTTTTAAAGCATAAATTCTTTGCCAAGAAGCATGATTAAATACTTCTGTACAAAGTACTGCAATAATTAAAGTTAATCCAAAAGATAGTGAAGAAAACCTTGTAAAGTCTGAAGCAGTAGTTTCAATAAAGTTGAAAGTCTCAAAACTTCGTTCCCAAGGAATCATAAACATAATTGCAATTAAAACAATAATAATTAATACAAACTGTAGTAAATCTGTTTTAATTGATAATCTTAAACCACCAAGTAAAGAATAAGAAGCAGTAGCAATCAAAATAATAACAGCTCCTAAACCTAAAGATAAATCACCATATGATTGTAAAACTTTTGCAACTGCTGTCATTTCAGCACATAAAAATATAAACATATAAAAAATACTAGATACTAAAAGTAAGTTTTTATATGACTTACCTAATTTAATTTCTGTATATTCAATTAAAGAAGAACCATTTGGTAAATACTTTCTAATTCTTAAACCTAAAAATGCTAATGCTAATAAAGGTAAAGCAGACGCCAAGGCATAACCAAATACAGAAGCCATTCCTCCCCATAAAGCAGAAGAAGCAGGTGAGAATAAAATCCATACACCTAAAGCAGATGCAGTTAAAGTTGAAACACCAAAAGTGCAAGAGACAGAATCTTTATATGTAATAATAGAATTGTCTGAGTTTTTTGCTTGTTTATATGAGTAAAAAGCAAACGCTAAAAAAATAAAAATTGAGGCACTTAGGCCTTGGTAAACTAATGTTGAAAACATTGTAATCCTTAAAAATATTTTAAGCTAAAGGATTTTATTGTAGTAATCTTTTGTAAGATAACTTTTCCCTACGCTAGTATTAACTAGATCAGGTACAAGGGTATATTCTCAGTCATAATGACACCCCTAAAGCTTAGATTGAAATTATAGTGAAAATAAGATTAATTATCAAAAAGATAATAATTTAATTGTTAAAAATAAGTTCTTTATAATATAAGTGTAAAGAGTTAGTATACTTTACACTTACACAAAGATTTATGTATAAGTGTTAAATAGATTAAGATTAGACATAATGTAAAAACTTGTATAATTTTTAGAAGTTTTTAATTAAATCTTCATAAACTTTTGTTAGTTTTTGAACTTCTATTACAGAAGTTCTTTCATTTATTGAATGAATAGTATCATTAATAACGCCAAATTCTATCGCTTCAATTCCAAATGCTCCAAAATATCTAGCATCTGATGTTCCACCTGCAGTTGATTGTTTTGTAGAAATATTAAGAATTTTCAAAATAGATTCTTCCATTTTTTTAACAACTTTTGATTCTTTATTAGTTACAAAAGGATAAGATCCCTGAGTTAATTTTAAAGTAAAATCAGTGTCTTTAAATTTTTCATTAATAAAACTTCTAATATCTTCTTGTACAGTATTAGTTGAATTTCTTACATTAAACATTAAATCCAATGTATTAGGTGTAACATTTGTAACTTGCATTCCTGATCTAATATCTGTTATAATTAATTGACTTGGTGCAAAGTATTCATCACCATTATCAAAATTATGTCCTGCGATTTTCTCTATTACTTTTGAAATTTGATGAATTGGATTAATAGTTTTTTCAGGATAAGCAGCATGACCTTGTTTACCTTGAATATGAAGATAACCATTAATGCTCCCTCTTCTTCCTACTTTTATTGCATCTCCAAAAACTTCTTCACATGTGGGCTCAGCAACAACAGCATAATTAGGAATAAAATCTATTTCTTTTAAATATTCTAAGGCTTTAATAGTTCCATTAGTTCCTTCACCCTCTTCGTCTGAAGTCATTAGGATACTTAATGTTCCATCAAAATAAACTGCATGTTTACATGCATATAAAAAAGCAGCATCACCACTTTTCATATCTTGTGCTCCACGAGCTGTGATAATACCATCAATTATATCTGCAGCAAAAGGATCAACACTCCATCCCTCACCTACAGGAACTACATCAATATGTCCTGCAAAACAAAGATGTTGTTTTGTTTCATTAAATTTTTTGTAGTAAAATCTATTTTTTGTATCTTCTTTATCTACATTAATACAAGTCCATTGAGCACCTAAATATTCTTCTATAAAATCAAAAGCTCCATCGTCATCAGGAGTTAAAGATTTAAATCTTAATAGTTTTTGAAAAAGTTCTATTTCTGTCATATTATTCCCTATACTTTAATGCAAAGATTCTAGCTAATTTGTTGTTATAAAACAATTATTGTTATAATAGAAAAACACAAAGGATTCACATCAGAAATAAAATTTTAAAGATAATCATTTCATTTTTTATTCTATACACAATATTTGGTTTTTTAATATTACCATTTATATTAAAAGATCAAATAATAAAGAATAT
>JABSON010000210.1 GCA_013215915.1 Campylobacteraceae bacterium
ATAACTGTAAAAAGTTGATAAATAGATTTTTTTTCATCAATATTTGAAAATAATAATTTAAGTATTTCTAAGTGTGTTTCATTAGATGAATAAAGTTTTAAAATATCTTGTAATCTCTGTTCTTTTATAAAATCATCAATTTGTATAAGTTCAGCTAAGTTTCCATATTTTAGAAACTGATTAAACGAAGCTGTTGTTTGCTGATGTTTATTATCATGTAATAAATACTCTTCAAAATCTAAAGGCATTAATCTAAGCTCTTCGTAATCTTCTATTTTATTGTTTTTATATGAAGTAATAATAATAGAAGAACAAAGAGGTAAATCAAAATCAAAATTATAATTCTCTAGAACTAAAATTTTTATCTTTTTGTCTTTAATAAATTTATCCAAATTATTTGTATCAAAGTTTTTATTTTTAAAGTTATTTAAATCAATATATAAATAATCTTCTTCTTCGTGAGCTGATAAATAATCATAAATTAAAAAACTTTTACCAGATTTAGGAGGTCCTTTTAAAATAGTATTAGATTTTGTTATTCTTATTTTCCTTTCAATAAAGTTTATTTTTGAAAAAGATAATTCATAACACGATTCTAGAGTTTTCATTTATTTAAAATTACTGCGTGTTTTATTGCATTAATATAAGATTTTGTATCTATATTAATATTTTTATATGCTATATCAAAAGCAGTTCCATGATCAACTGATGTTCTTATAATTGGTAAATTTAAAGAAATATTTATACTTTCTTCAAAATATAAAGCTTTTAAAGGAATTAATCCTTGATCATGATACATAGCAACATAATATTTAAAATTTGCTCTTGTTTTTGGTGAGAATGCAGTATCAGGAACTAGGGGACCTTTAAATACATCTTTTTTTAATATTTTATTAGCTTTTTTAATTGCTTTAATAATATATTTTTCTTCATTTCCTAAAACACCATTATCACTTGCGTGTGGATTTAAAGCTAAAACTGCAATATTATCTTCTTCTACACATTTATAAAAATCTATTAAAAAATTTAAAATCTTTTTTGTTTTAATATCTTTAACTACATCTTTTAACGCCATATGCTCAGTAAACAAAGATACAAACATTTTTTCACAACCTAACATCATGATTGCATGTTTTTTAAATATATCTCTTAATACTTCCGTATGGCCTTTATAATGTATTCCAGCTTTAGACCATGATTCTTTATTAATAGGTAAAGTAACTACAGCTTGTGTTTTATTATCACGTGTAAGATTTATTGCATCTATAAATGAATCATATGAGTATAAACCAGCTTTTTTTGAAACTTTTGAAGCTTTGATTTTAAATGAACCTTTAGTTTCATATGTTTTTAAATTATTAGGAATTTTTATTCCTAATAATTTACTAGCTTGTTCTAACATTCTTTTATTAATACAGTAAATTGGTTTGCATAATTTAGAAATATTTTTATGTTCTCTTAAAATTATCTCAATTCCTACACCATTTAAATCACCAACTGAAATAGCAAGTTTTATTTTATTATTTGTCATTAGCTGTAACTAATTCTTTCATTTCTAATATTGCATCTTTTAAACCTGTAAATACAGATCGGGCAATTATACTTTGTCCAATATTTAGTTCAGTAATATGATCAATAGCAGTTATTAAATGTACATTTTGGTAATTTAATCCATGACCAGCTGCAACTTTTAAATCTTGTTTATGAGCTTTTTTAGCAGCTTTTTTAATTTCTTTAATAGCTTGCTCTAATCTAGTTTTTAGTTCAGCTCTTCCTAATTCAAGATTTTTAATACTATGATGAGAATTTCTTAAATTACCATGTAACATTGCATAAATATTTGCAAAAGATCCTGTATGGATTTCAATCCATTCAACTAATAATTGTTCAGATAATTCAATCATTTCACTTGTAGGATCTATAAATAAAGATACTTCGATTTCATTTTCATGAAGTTTTCTTACAACTTTTTTAATTTTTGTAAAATTACCTTTTAAATCAAGTCCACCCTCAGTTGTAACTTCTTCTCTGTTTTCAGGAACTAAAGTTACCCTAGCTGGTTTTAGTTTACATACAAGACTAATGATATCTTCATTAATAGAACATTCTAAGTTAACTGGTAAAGTAGATTGTTTAATAATAGCAATTGCATCATCATCATGAATATGTCTTCTATCTTCTCTTAAGTGAATTGTAATTTGGTTAGCACCGCTTAATTTACAAATGCCTAAAGCATCTAAAGGTGAAGGGTCATTAATTTTCCTAGCTTCTCTTAATACTGCAATGTGATCAATATTTACGCCTAATTCCATAATAAACCTTAATAATAAATTTCTCTAATAATATCGCAATTTAAATAAATATTTAATTTGTTATTTTGTAATTAGTAAATTTGATTTAAAAAATTTTGATTGTAATAAATAAAGAAGATGGTGTATTGAGTTTATATTATAATTTATAACAAGACTTAAAGAGCTAAATCTTTAAGTGTTGATATATTTGCTGCTAGTTTATTATGAACTTCTTGGTATTCAAGTTCGTGTACAGAATCAGCTACAATTCCTGCACCTGCATGGAAAATTACTGTATCTTTTGTTAAGAATGTAGTTCTAATTGTAATTGCTGAATCCATATTTCCATCAAATCCAAAATATGCAATTGATCCTGAATAAAAGTTTCGCTTAACTCCTTCAAGTTGCGCAATTAACTGCATAGCTTTAATTTTAGGAGCACCTGTCATAGTTCCAGCTGTAAAGGTTGCGCAAAATAGATCAAACATATCGTACTGATCATCAATTACTGCTTCTACATCTGAAACTATATGCATTACATGTGAGTATTTCTCAATTCTCATTAAATCAGTAACTTTTACAGTTCCAGGACGTGCTACTCTTCCTACATCATTCCTACCTAAATCAACTAACATAATATGCTCAGCTCTCTCTTTTGGATCAGAAATTAATTCATTTTCCATTTCAAGATCTTTTTCAAGAGTACTGCCTCTTTTTCGAGTTCCTGCAATTGGTCTTAATAACATATGTCCATCAGTAAGTTTAATCATAACTTCTGGTGAACTTCCTGCAATTGAGAAGTTTTCATATTCTAGAAAAAATAAATAAGGTGATGGGTTTTTTGATCTTAGTGCTCTATAAAAACTTAAATGATCAACTTTGGCTTTTTGAGTAAATCTATTAGACATTAAAATTTGGAAAATGTCTCCATCTTTAATTCTTTTTTTACATTCACTAATCATATCAAAGAATTTTTCCTTTGAAAATGCAAATTGACCTTCATCTAAAATCTCTGCTTTAGCTAAAGGTTCAAAATTATAAGCTGTGTATAATTCTTTTTCAATTAAGTCTAAATCTTTTTCACATTCTTTTACAGATGTAATCATTACAAGCTTTGAAGTTTTATGAGAAAAACCTAAAATAATTTTAGGTCTAATTAGGTCTAAATCAGGAATATTTAATTCATCTTTTAAATTGTCCATATAAGGCTTTAAAGAGGGTTCGAATTCTTTTCCAATATCATAAGATACATTTCCAATAAAACCATCAATTAAACCAATTCCTAAATCTTCAGAAGCCTTTTTATAAAAACTTTGATCAAAATTTTTATAATATTTTCTTAAAAAGTTTAAAGGATTTGAATCTACTTCTATTACTTTTTTTTCTTCATTTTGAAAATAAGTAACTGAGTTTTGATTCCAAACTCGCTCCCTAGCACCAATAATAATATATGAATAGTTTCCATCACTAGAATTAACTGTACTTTCATAAAGAAAAGTTATTTCTTCTTTATAAAGTTTTTTAATTTTAGAATATATTGATACTGGTGTGAATTGATCTAAAAAAAGAGTTTTATTAAAAATCTTCATTAGATTTTTATAATCCAAGCAGAAGGAACATTTAATAATGTTTTAATTGAATTAAGTTCAGCTTTTGCATCATTTCTATCATTAAATGGTCCAATTAAAACTTTTGTAAAAGTTTTTCCATTTACTTTAATTTGATAAAGCTTATATTTAAATCCATTACTTTTTATATTATTTAAATATTTACTTGAAGGTTGTTTTGTGAAAGAACCAACTTGAACATAAACGCCAGAAACACTTTTAGAAATTTTTACTTTTTTAACTATAGGTTTTTTAACTACTTGTTTAATTTTTTCAATAACTTTTTCTTTTTTTATTTCTTCAATTTCTTTTTTAATTTCAATAACTTTTTTTTCTTCAACAGGATCAATTGTTTTTACAACTTCAATTTCATCTTCTTGAGTTTTTTCAATATTCATAGAATCATTTAATGAATTATTTTTATTCTTTATAATTTCTAATTTTTCATTTAATAGTTTTTGATATTTATCTTCAATATTTTCATTATCAAGCATTTCTTCTTGGCTTATCTCAATTTCTTCATCATTTACAAAAGAATCATCAGTGCTTTTATCATTTGTAAAAAGTCTAATAACTATAACTGTAATTAAAAATAATAAAATTAGTATTAATCCAAGTACTATATATTTTTTTTTGTTATCTTTATTTTCAATATTGTCATCAGATTCAAGAATAATATCATCTAATTCTTTTTCTTCTAATTCCATATTATTTAATTGGTTTTGAAAAGTAGATGTTGGCTGAGTATGAGGCATTTCTCTTTCAATTTCATCTAATCTTTGTTGAATTTCATCTTTTTCTTGTTTTACTTGAATGTTTTTAACAAAATTTTCGCCTTTGATTTCCATCATAAAACCTTTATATTTTTATTTATTTTTATATCTTATCTTTTATTTACTTTATCTTTTTAATATGTACTAGAATTGTAAATAATAAAGTCTTGTGCTAAAACTTTTAGCTCAGCTTTAATTGAAGCATGTAACT
>JABSON010000211.1 GCA_013215915.1 Campylobacteraceae bacterium
ATCAGCATCAAATAATTTTAAAAAAGAATTAAATAAAATTAATATCTCAAATATTTTATTTTCTAAATAATTAATATTTTTAAAATACCTATTAATATAGGTATTTTATTTATAAAAATATATCCATTTACAAAAATCAATTTCTTATCAAATTAATACATATATATAAAATACTTTTTATATATTATTTAATAAAAACTTAGATAAACTAAGTGTAAATTATAAATATAGGGAAAATTTATGAAAGAAGCTAAATATATATGGATGGATAATGAATTTGTTGCATGGAAAGATGCAAAAGTTCATGTTTTAAGCCATACTTTACATTACGGAAATGGTGCAATAGAAGGAACAAAAGCATATAAAACAGTTGATGGAAGATGTGCTATTTTTAAACTTAAAGAACATACTCAAAGATTATTAAGATCTTCAAAAATGACTTTACTTCAAGTTCCTTTTACAGAAGATGAATTAAACAAAGCGCAAATTGAATTATTACAAAAAAATGAATTATTTGATGGGGCTTATATTCGTCCACTTGTATATTTAGGTTACGGAACTATGGGTTTATACCATAAAGATGCACCTGTAAATGTATCTATTTCTGCTTGGGAATGGGGCGCTTACTTAGGAGAGGATGCACTTAAAAAAGGGGTTCGTGTAAAAATTGCTTCAATGACTAGAAATTCTAATACTTCGGGAATGGGAAAAGCAAAAGCAGTTGCTAATTATTTAAATTCTCAAATGGCTAAATTTGAAGCAATTGAATGCGGATATGATGAGGCTTTATTAAGAGATGATCAAGGTTATATTGCAGAAGCTTCAGGAGCTTGTTTTTTCATTGTACGTGATGGTGTAATTATTACTCCTCCAAATGACAACTCACTTGAGTCAATTACTCAAGCTACAGTTATTGATTTAGCATTAGATTTAGGATATGAAGTTATTAGAAGAAGATTAACAAGAGAAGAAGTATATATTGCAGATGAAGCATTTTTCACAGGAACTGCTGTAGAAGTAACTCCTATTAGAGATATTGATGCCCGAATAATAGGTTCAGGTCAAAGAGGTCCAATAACTACAGTTTTACAAAAAGCATATTTTGATGTGGTAGCTGGAAAAAATGAAAAATACATAAAACATTTAACTTATATTAACTAAGCATTAGCTTAGTTAATATATAATGTCGAATTACAAAAGAGCTAAGAAACTTATTTCTTTTGTGTTTCGAAAGAAAACAATTAATATTTAAAAACAAACTAAGGGAATTAAAAAATGCCAATAGATAATGACTATTTTAAAAATCGACAAAACTCTGGTGGAGGTTCTGATAATAAAGGAAACTCTAATAACAATAACGGTGGAGGTGGAAACTTTCAACCACCATTCGAGCCACCTGAATTTTTCAAAAACTTAGGTAAAAAAGCAGGTTTTATATATGCAATTATTGCTGTAATCGCTGTTTTATTTATCTTCAAACCTTTTTTAACTATTGAATCAGGTTTTGTAGGAATTAAAAAAACTTTAGGTAAATATGATGACACTCCATTAACACCTGGTTTTCACTTTATTATTCCTGGTTACCAAACTGTAATTTTAGTTGATACAAAAGTAAGACTAATGAATTATAAAAACATTGATTCTGCTTCTTCTTTTAATTCTGGAATTAGATTAAATCCAGCTATTTCAATTTTAGATGCTAGAGGTTTACCTGTTTCTATTGAATTAACTGTTCAATATAGATTAACTGCTGATGGTGCTCCTAATACAATTGCTAACTGGGGACTTTCTTGGGAAGATAAAATTATTAATCCAGTTGTTAGAGATATCGTAAGAAATGTTGTAGGAGTATATACAGCTGAAGATTTACCAACTAAAAGAAATGAAATTGCTGTTAAAATTGAAGAAGGTGTAAGAACTGACATTGAAAAGCTTAAAGGTTCTCCTGTATCTTTATTATCTGTTCAATTAAGAGGAATTATCTTACCTGCTAAAATTAAAGAGCAAATTGAAAGAGTTCAAATAGCTAATCAAGAAGCTGAGAGAGTAAAATATGAAGTTGCAAGAACTAAACAAGAAGCTGAGAAATTAGCTGCATTAGCAATTGGTACTGCACAAGCTAAAAGAATTGAAGCTCAAGGTATAGCAGATGCTGTTACTATTGAAGCAAAAGCTCAAGCTGCAGCAAATATTGCTATTGCTAGATCATTAACTCCTAATTTACTTAGATTAGAACAAATTAAAGTTCAAGGTAAATTTAATGATGCATTAAAAGTTAACAAAGATGCTAAAATCTTCTTAACTCCTGGTGGTTCAACTCCAAATATTTGGGTTGATACTAAAAGTAAATCAAGAGATACTGCAATAAGCAGATAATTAAATAAGGGTTTTCCCTTATTTAATGTATAATTTAATATGAGAATAATATCAATAATTGTTTTAGTAATTTTATTAGTTTTTATTTATGAAGATAATCTTCAGTTTAAAAAAAATGAAATTAAACTATTAACATTACTTAAGCAATTAAATCAAAAAGATCTACTTTTAAAAATGGAAATGCAAGTTAATAAAACTAAAAATATCTATTCACAAGAAATCATAGAAAAACTAACTATTGACTTAGTTAAACTAAAAGAAAAGTATTTATCAAAAAATACTAATATCGAAAAAGAATTAAAAGTAGTAATTTACCCAAACAATAAACTTGAATATATACATATTCACAAAGAAAAAGAGTTAATTACAGATTTTGACAATTTATTAAAAAAAGAAATAATTACAAAAGAAGATAAAGACTCTTTTTCAATAACCCCCAACTTATCCTATGATAAAGAAAATAAAGATCTAAAACTAGAGAGTTTACAAATTGAATTAAAAAAGAAATTTTAAGGACTATTATGAATAAAGATACAATTGACTGGAATAAAATGCAAGGTTTAGTTCCTGTAATTACACAGGATTATCTAAGTAATGAAGTATTAATGTTAGCATATATGGACAAAGAAGCTTATGATTTATCAATAAATACTAACTATGCTCATTATTATTCAAGAAGCAAAAATAGATTATGGAAAAAAGGTGAAACATCTGGACATACTCAAGAAATTCAAGAAATTTTACTTGATTGTGATAATGATACAATTTTGTTAAAAATCAAACAAAATGGTGTAGCTTGTCATACAGGAAGAAAATCATGTTTTTTTACAAATGTAAAAACAAATGAAATAATTTCAGACATAGAAGTTGATACAAAAAGTACTTATGGACTAATTGAAACTTTATATCAAACTATTTGTTCAAAAAAAAATGATGATCCAGAAATATCTTATACTGCAAAACTTTTACAAGGTAATGAGAATTCAATGCTTAAAAAAATAGTAGAAGAATCAGGTGAGTTTACTTTTGCAATTAAAGATAATGATACAGAAGAAATTATATATGAAGCAGCTGATATTATTTATCATATGCTAGTGGCACTTGCTTCTAAAAATATAAGTCCAGATAGAGTTAAAATAGAACTAGAAAGAAGATTCTCAATTAGTGGAATCGCTGAAAAAAACTCAAGATCTAAATAATAAAATTATTCACTATTTATAAAAATAAATAGTGAATCCCCCTTTTTTCCCTCAAATATATTTTATAATTCTTTATATAAAATTTAAGGAAAACAAATGAAAAAATTACTACTTAGCGCATTACTTTTATCAAGCTCTCTTTTTGCATCAACATATACTTTAGATAAAGCACATTCTAAAATTACGTTTAAAGTTAAACATATGGCAATTTCAAATGTTTATGGTTCTTTTGATTCATATAAAACAACTATTGATTATGATGAAAAAACTAAAGTTTTTAATAAACTTCTTGCGAATATTGATGTATCTTCTATTAATACAGACAATGAAAAAAGAGATACACATTTAAAATCTAAAGATTTTTTTGCTGTAAATAAATACCCAAATATTGATTTTAAATTATTAAGTGTAAATGGTGATGAAGCAAAAGCTTCTTTAACTATTAAAGGTATTACAAAAATAGTAAATTTAGATTTTGAAAACAATGGAATTGCAAAAGATCCTTGGGGAAATACAAAACTTGGATTATCTTTTCAAACTAAGATTTCAAGAAAAGACTTTGGACTTACTTGGAATAAACTTTTAGAAACTGGATCACTAATAGTTGGAGATAAAATAACAATTACAGTAGACTTAGAAGCTAAAAAAATTAATTAACAAAAGCTAAAGCTTTTGTTAGAATTGGTAAATTATGAAACTAGAAGATTTATCTGTATTATATGCAGAAGATGAAATTAAAATTCAAGAAACAATTACAGAAGTTTTAGAACTATATGTAGATAATGTTATTTGTGCAAAAGATGGAGAAGAAGCTCTTGATTTATATAATACATATAAACCAAATATTCTTTTACTTGATATTTGCATGCCTAAAATTGATGGATTAAAAGTTTTAAAAAAAATAAGAGAAAAAGATCTTCTTACTCCTGTAATTATAATGACAGCACATACAGAACAAGAATACTTACTTGATGCAGTTGAACTTTATATTACAAAATATCTAATCAAACCTTTTAATAAAAATGATTTAATAAATGCTTTAGATGAGTGTTTAAATGTTTTATATAAAAAACAAGAAAATAAAATAAAGTTAAATAAAAAAATAGAGTTTAATTTATTAGATAATACTATAATAAAAGATGAAAAAAAAATTCAATTAAATAAAAAAGAAGTCAGGCTCTATGCTCATCAAGCTCACCCTCGCTCAAATAAACTGGCCACGCGCATTGAAAAATGTGCTCTCTTATTTGCTGATAGGCTTATTAAGCACACCCGCGCTAGCCCTTAATCCCGCAC
>JABSON010000212.1 GCA_013215915.1 Campylobacteraceae bacterium
TAACTCAAATTTATAATTTAAAAAATGAGGTAAAAACTACAAGAGCTAAACATAAAGAAGAAAAAACTAGGGTATATGCCTTAGATATAGAATTAAAAGAAAACACAGATAAATTTGATACACAAGTTAATATCTATAAAAAAAGATTTTTTTTATTAAATAATATATCTCAAGAAGCTGTTAGAAAATATGAACAAATCAAAAAAAAGAATAAAAATAGATTATAGTTTAAATTTTAAAGTAGATAAAACAATTGTTTCAAGTTTTGATAGAAGTAAAAAAAGAGAAAACTAAATTTTCTCTTTTTTCATTTTTGTTAGAATAACTAAACATACTAATGCAAATATTCCTGATATAAACATTCCCATAGTTAACCATGAGGTATTAAAAATAAATCCTAATTGAACATCTGGTTGTCTAAAAGTTTCTGCTATTATTCTCATAGTTGAGTATAAAAAACCATACATTAATACTAATTGACCTGTAAATGTAGTTTTATTTCTATAATAAAATAATATTATAAATATTACAACACCTTCTAAAAATGCTTCATATAAAGCAGAAGGGTGCCTAAGCGTATCAGATACATAAATTCCCCAAGGAACATCAGTAACACGTCCTACTAATTCTTGGTTTAAAAAGTTTCCAATTCTTCCAAAAATATATCCAAATGAAATTCCAACTATTGAAATATCAGCTAAAAATAACATAGATAATTTGTTTTTTCTACAAAAGAAATAAGAAGCAATTGCAAAACCTATAACAGCTCCATGGTATGACATTCCTGAAATTCCAGTAAACACACCATCAACAAAAGGATTAAATATTTGCCAAGGATGTGTTAGGTAATAAGAAGTATTAGGATCATAAAATAAAACATAACCAAGCCTTGCTCCTAATATAACTCCAATTTCAACCCACCAAATATATGAATCAAAAACTTCTTCTTTAACATCTATATTATCTTTTTTTATTAAAACTTTTGATACGTAAATAGCACTTAATAGTGCTAATGCATACATAATTCCATACCAATGAACTGAGACTGCGCTTATTTGAAAAGCTACAGGATCAAAGTTCGCGTAAATATTATTCCAATATTCCATTTCTACTCCTCTATTGCATCTGCAATTAATTCAATCGGATTCTTGAATACTGCTTTTACATCTGCTACATACATTGAATTTGTTATTTGCATTCTACATGCTGAGCATTCAGCCGATACAATGTTTGCTTTTGAATCTCTTATCATTGCAGCTTTTGGTGCACCTGCTGCTTTGGCTAAATGATATTTTTCACTCTGCATTGTAACTCCACCAAAACCACAGCATCTGTTAGAATCACTCATTTCTATAAGATTATAGTTTTTTGATAATAAAATTCTAGGTTCAGCATATATGCCTTGCATTTTTTTAGCATGACAGGGATCATGATAAGTAACTAAATCATCAAACTTTTTATTAGAATTTTCTAATATTTCTTTTAGTTTTGTCTCTGTTTCTAAATATTTTGTAGCCATAATTACTTTAGGAGCAATTTTTTCTGCTCTTTTTTTCCAATCAGGCTGATCATGTAAAAAATGAACCCAATCAATGTTAATCATAGCAGAACAAGTAGCTTCTGGAATAATTATAGCTTCAACATCATTTATAAATGTCTCAAAATATTCAATATTCTTTTTAATTAAATAATCAACTGTATCAAAATCGCCTGTAAAATAAGCAGGTGCTCCACAGCATAATTGTTTTTTAGGTATAAAAACATCAATTTCTAGTTTTTTGAGAATTTTAACTAAAGAATCACCAATATTAGTATAAGTATAATTTCCCATACAACCAATAAATATAGCCACTTTTTTTCTTTTTTCAACTTTTGAGAATTTAAGGTTCTCTGGATACTTATTTAAAAAAGATACAGCATCTGCGTAAGGTAGGGCTCTATCTTTTTTTATAATAGGAAGAGAAAACTTGGGTACTGCACTTTGTGTTTCTTTTCCAATCTTCAAAGCACATGTTTGAAAAACATAACCTAGTTTTGACATTAAGTCCATTATTTTTCTATGCCTTAACAACCAAAAGAATATTCTTTTATACCAAGTAATTCCAAATTTTTTAGCAATATCTGCTCTTACTTGCTCAATTACCATATCAGTTGGTAAGTCCATAGGACAGGCTTCAACACAGTTCGTACATAAAAAACATGATTCAAATATTTCTTTTGCATTTAAATCAAGTTCTAATTCATCTCTTTTATAAGCACCTAATAAATCGATGAAACCCCTAGGCGAAGTTGTTTCATCTTGGTTTATATTAAATATTGTGCAAACAGGTTTACATTTACCACATTTTACACATTGATCTGCAACTATCGTAAAATCGAATTTATTATTACTCATTATATAGTTTTACTAAACCTTCTTTTATTTTCGGGTACTTTTTTTAAGTAAGCATCAAAAGGCATACAAATATTTCTAATTAACATAGTCCCTGTTTGACTAACAGTTATTTTATCATTTTCTATACTTATTAAATCTGCTTCAATAAATTCATTTAATTCAATTAAATCATCTTTAAAATAATCATAAAAATCTATTGAAAATTTTTCTGCAACTTTTTTTATATTTAATGAAAAATTACTCATTAGTTCCATAATTACATATTGTCTTAATTGATCATCTTTTGATAATTTATAACCTTTAAATGTAGGTAAAAGACCTTTGTCAATTTCTTCTTCATATAATTTTATATCTTTATGGTTCTGTGCATAATAATCAACTCCATCACCAATAGAAGTAACCCCAATCCCAATTAAATCAGCACCACCTTTTGTTGTATAACCTTGGAAGTTTCTGTGTAATTCACCTTTTTCAATAGCTTTAAATAATTCATCTTCTGGTTTCGCAAAATGATCCATTCCAACCATTTTATATCCATGAGATGTAAAAAAGTCAATTGTATCTTTTAACATTTCTAATTTTTCTTCTGGTTTTGGAAAAGTAGTTTCATCAAACTTTCTCATAGTTTTCATCATCCAAGGAACATGAGCATAATTAAATACAGCAAATCTATCAGTATCTAATGTAAGCATTTTCTCTAAAGTTTCTTTAAATGTAGCTCTTGTTTGAAAAGGTAAACCATAAATCAAATCTGTATTAACAGAAGTAATTCCAGCAGCACGTGCAATATTAATTACATTTTGTGTTTCTTCTAGAGGTTGAATTCTATGAATAGTTTTTTGAACTTTTTCATTTAAATCTTGAACACCAAAACTTAATCTATTACAACCATGTCTTTTTAAAGCATCCATATGATCTTGATTAAAGAATCGGGGATCTACTTCACATGAAATTTCAGCATCAGACGCAAAATTTGGAAAAGTTTCTTTAATTGCAATTATTACTTCTTCTAATTGATCAGCTGATAAAAAAGTAGGTGTTCCCCCACCAAAATGCATTTGACTTACTAATCTATTAGTATTTAAATGTTTTTTTAATATATTTAATTCTTTTTTTAAGTATTTAATATATGAAATCTTTTTATCTTCTTTTGATGTAAAAATTGTATTACAACCACAGAAATAACAAGCTGACCTACAAAATGGAATATGAATATACAAAGATAAATTTCTTTTATCATCTTGTTTTGAAAATATTTCTATTAAATCATCTGCATTAAAATCTTCTGAAAACTCAGGTGCCGTAGGATATGACGTATATCTAGGACCTGGTTTTGAGTATTTTTCGAATTTTTTATAATCTATCATTATTTCTCTCTTTGCGAATCTAACCAAACCATAATACCTTTTTGGGCATGTAGTCTGTTTTCTGCTTCTTCGTATATTTTACTCTGACTTGAGTCCATTACTTCTTCACTTACTTCATAACCTCTGTAAGCTGGTAGACAATGTAAAAATATAGCTTCATCTTTTGCTAACTTCATCATATCTTTATCTACAATAAAACCATTAAAGTCTTTTATTCTTTGTTCTTTTTCATCTTCTTGACCCATAGAAACCCAAGTATCAGTTGTAACTACCGTTGCACCTTTTACTGCTTCTTTAGGGTTTTGTGTAATAGTAATTTTTGCACCTGATTTTTTAGCTTCTTCAAGAGCATTTTTTAAAATCTCTTGTCTTACTTGATAATCAGCAGGTGTAGCAATTCTAAGCTCAAACCCTAGTTTTGCAGCTAAGTTAAGCCAAGAATGAGCTAAATTATTACCATCTCCAATATAAGCTACAACTAAATTTTCTTCAAGATTTTCTTCTTGAATAGTCATATAATCTGCCATTAATTGTACAGGGTGATACTCATTTGTTAAACCATTAATTACAGGAACTTTAGAATATTTTGCGAATTCTTCAATTTTACTTTGATTAGTTGTCCTAATCATGGCCATATCAACCATTCTAGATATTACAGCAGAAGTATCTCTCATTGGCTCACCTCTACCTAATTGAATATCATTAGATGATAAAAACAGACCAATTCCACCTAACTGGTAAATACCAGTCTCAAATGAAACCCTTGTTCTTGTAGAACTTTTTTCAAATATCATTGCTAAAGTTTGTTTTGGTAAATAATCTTTATAAATCTTATTTTTAGTTTCATTTTTTATCTTTTTTGCTAATTGCAAAATTTCTAAAATTTCTTCTTTTGTATAATCTTTAAGTGTTAAAAAATGTCTCAAAATATATCCTTCTATTTCATTTGTAATATAAAGATTTATTATATCTAATTGAAATTATTATCTTCTTAATATGAATCAATTTTATTACCTTTTTATTAAATAATATTCTTTTAGAGCCTATATAATGACACTTATGTGACAAAATAGATT
>JABSON010000213.1 GCA_013215915.1 Campylobacteraceae bacterium
TACTTACTTAATTTATACTCACGAAAATATAATTACAAAACGTTAAAATAGTCCTTATTAAGCTTTAGAAATGAAATATTTTTTATTTAAAATGTAAAAAATAAAATGACTAAATAAATAACTATTTTACTCTTCTATCTTGGATTGTTATCTTATTCATTAATATACTTTTATCAACGTTTAATAGATAAGAGTTGTTTTCTAAACCAACAAGGAATATGTTCTTTATTATAGTTTTTACATCCATTTTCAATAGTTTCTATTTTATTTAAAAAACATTGCCCTCTTTGACTTTCTAAAACCCATAAAGAATCAATTCAAAGCCAAGAAAAATTATCATAATTACCTTGTCCTCCACCTATATTTTCATTATATAACAAAAATACTAACTCATGGAGAATATTATCCCAACTTTAGATTGAGTAAATTATTAATGCCATTCCAAAGAGTATTTTGTTCTTTATCTGATAGTTTATTTTTATAAATTATTTAGTTTCAATTATTACCATTTTAACTGTTAGAATTTATATTTTAATATTAAAAATAAATTTTCTAAAAAATATCTTAATATGTTTCTTTGATTCTTTTTCATCAAATATTTATGATAATAAATATCAATATTAATATATATTTAATGTTTTTACTATATAATCGAAAAAACTCACAAGGATAATCATGAAAATATCAATAAAAACTCTTTTATTCGGCATAAGTATTTGTACATCATCAATACTATTTGCAAATAATGATGTATTGACGCTAGATGAAATTATAATTACAGAAGAAGTAAGAAATCAGATTAATAATAAAATTATTGTTGATGAAGCAAAAATAGTACAATTTAATGATGCTACAGCAGGAGAAGTTCTAAGAAGAATTGCAGGAGTTACATTTGCAGGAGAACCTAGTGAAGGTAAAAATGTTAGATTAAGAGGTTTAGATACAGCATATACTCAAGTTTTAATTAATGGACAAAGAGTTCCTGGTTCTGGTGAAAAAAGAGAATTTGAAATTGATTTAATTCCTGCTAATATGATTGAAAGAATAGAAATTATTAGAACACCAACTGCAAATATTGATTCTCAAGGAATTGCAGGAACTATTAATATTATATTAAAACAAACTCCTCAAGCAAGGGTAATAATAGCTAAAATAGGAATGAGAAAATTAGGCCATAATTCATCAACTCCAAATGCAAGTTTTATATATGGAGATAAAATTGATAATTTATCATATTTAATTAGTTTAAATGCTCAAAAAAGAGATCTTTCTAATGATAAGATTAAATATAAATATAAATCAGATGGTAAACTTAGCAGTAAAAAGACAGAAATAGAAGATGAAAAATTTGACGAAATATTTTTTTCAACAAGATTTAATTTAGATATTGATGAAAAAAATACTTTAACTTTAAATTCATCTTATTCACTTTCAAAAAAAGACAAAACAAAAGAAAAAACAATTCTTAAAAAGGGTAAATTTGATAGTTCAGTAAAAGAACTAAACAATCAAAAAAGAAGTAATTTAGGAATTGATACTACATTCACTCATAAATTAAATGATGATACTAAATTATCATTAATGTTGATGATTCAAGAAAGTAAAAAAGAATATGATAAAAATAAAACTACTTATGATAAAAAATCAATATTAGAGGAAACAGAACTTGAAACAGAGAATATAAAAGATAATGAATTATCTATAAAATTTACAGCTGAATCAGTAGTCTCTGAGAAACATACTTTTGATTATGGAATTGATTATTCTAATAAAAAAAGAGAAAAAGATAAGTATGAAGTAGAAATTGTTGATGGGACAGTAACTGATAAAACAAGTGTCAAAGATAAATATTCAGTAGAAGAAAATAGAGTTAACGCTTTTTTTCAAGATGAGTTTACGATCAATGATAATCACACTCTTAGCTCAGGTATTAGATTTGAGTGGGCAGAATTTAGTGCAAATGATGTGTCTGGTTTAGAACATAAAAGTTCTAACATTTTATGGAATCCATCAATTAATTATTTATATAATATAAATAAAAATAATAATCTAAAGATTGGACTTGCAAAAACGGTAACAAGACCAGATTTTGATGAACTTAATCCTTATGTAGATTTAGATACGGGAACATTGGATGAACCAGATAAAGTAGGAAATCATGAGTTAAAACCTGAAACAGCATATGGAATTGACATTGCTATTGAACACTATTTTGAAGAAAATGAAGGCCTATTATCTGCTAACATTTTTTATAGAGATATAAAAGATAAAATGCAAGCAAATATTATTTTAAATAATGAAAATAATAGATACCAAGAAATGTTTGTTAATCAAGGTGATGCGAAAGTTAAAGGTTTAGAACTAGAAGCAAGTTATGATTTAAGTTATTTTATCCCTAATTTAAAACTATCTTCTAATATTACATTTCTAAATGGTAAAATTAAAGATAAAAAGACAGGAAAAGTACTTCCTCTTGCTGATATGCCAGATTATGTTTACAATATTGCATTTACTCATAAGTTTTTAAAATCTTATAAATGGGGAATGAATTATAATTATGTTAGTAAAAGAGAAAATGAATTTATTACGGATGATATAAAAACATACGAGTATATAAAATCTCAAAAAAGATTAGATTTCTTTCTAAAAAGTAAATTAAATAAAAACTATACATTAAACTTTGCAGCAGAGAATTTATTGAAAGTAAAAAATGATACAAGAACAAGAACTTATGAAAATGGCTCTTTAGAAGATATTGAAGATGAGATAGAAACATCACAAAGAGTATATATGATCTCATTAACTGGAAAATTTTAGATAATTTAAATAGATTAATGAAAATGATACAGCTCGAAAGAGCTGTAGTCAAAACTTTTATTAAACTTCATCATCTCATGTATCTTTTGATAATAAATCAATAATATTTTCATTTGTCATTTGTATTAAAGTCTTTTATTTACAAAGAAAATAAATTTTGTAATAATGATAATAACTTCTTTAGATATAGGATTTAGATCACGTTAAGATATAAAAATAAAAATTACTTAAAGAAAAGATATTATCAAATAGTTTTAAACTTGCAAAGATAATGAATAAAAAAGAAATTAGAAGTTATAGAAAATTACCTTTTCTATAGTATTATTAAGAATTGTTAGAAAAAATGTTCAATCAATACAATATGAAACTACTTAATTGAATGATACATTTTAAACTAACATCTGAAGTGAAGGACACGGAGATTTAGCAGCATAATAGTTTGCTTTTAATGCAACACTTGCAAACTCTAATAATCACGTGATAGCCTTATCTCCCTCCTCTATTTTGTTAAGAGTCTAACTTTATTAGCTCAACTACTCTATCAATATTGAAATAATAATCTCCACTTTCCTCACTAAAGGGAATAGTTCCATCACTTTCTGTATATACAAAAACTTTTTTTCCATTTGATAATAAATAAGGTCTATTATTTTCATATCTGAAAAATCTATTTCTTAAATATTTTTTATCATTAATATTACGTGTTAAATAATAATTACTATATCCATTATGGTTAAAAGAGTTTATATTTGTAACAGGAAAAGAATGATAGCCTTGATTTCTACCTTTTACAGTTAACGCAACTTTTTCTTCCTTGTTATTTCCTTTGATGAAATATTCATTTACATACAATTTTCCATCTTTTAAATTAGTATTATTTGTAAATAATAGTTTGTCATTAAAATCTTTTTTATAGTTCTTATTATATTCTCCTGATGGCATAATTCCAACACCTGCTATATTTGATACATTAGCTAATTCTGTATAATCTACGGATGTATTAATAGCTGCTGCAATGGCTGATACTAAAAGACCAAATAATCCACTATTACTACCTGGTCCTGCATATGAATAAGCATAAGCATAATTATTCCATATTTCTTCTCCTGAATTTGCATCAACTAAAGAAAATGACAATCCAACATCTACACTACTTGATACAACTGCATAACTTGTATCCCAAGCATTAATATCAACATACAAAATAGCATCTGCATTAAAAATTTCTTTTAATTTCTTAACTGGAATCTGTCTTATTTGTTCTGAATTTGTTAGATTTTCACTTTTAAAAAAGCTATCAACTAAATGTACTGGAAATACATAATAACCTTTTTCAGCTAATGGTTTTGTAATTGTATATCTAAAATGGTCAGTAGCATCAACAGAAGTTGTAGTGTTTTTTGCAGGTAATACTAATATTGTCTTTGGATGTTGTTTATATAATTTTGGGTAAAGTTGTCCTTTTGATACTAGTGATTGAGATACTACACCACACCCAGTAAATAAAAATGTGATAGCAACTACAATAGATATATAATTTAATTTTCTCATTTCTGTGCTCCATATAATTTTACCATTACTCTATTAATAAATCGTGTTGATTCAGGATATGTATTCTTTTCAAGAGTAAAATATTTTTTTGCTTTTTCTTTCTTTTTTGTCTCAAATAATATTTGAGCATATTCAGCATAAATGCCAGGTGCTACTCTTTGTTCTTTTGCTTCTGATTCACTTATAATTTTTTCTAATTCAAATATATGTTTTTCTAAAACTTCTTTTTTCTCTCCATACATTCCATAATCAGATGAACTCTTTACATAATTACCCCAGTTATATAATGTTGGCTGTACCGTTTGTCCACAACCTGTAAATAGTAATATCATTATTGTAATCAATGAAATTTTTAAAAAAATTCTCATGGTAAATTTATC
>JABSON010000214.1 GCA_013215915.1 Campylobacteraceae bacterium
ATTCCTATGGAATTAGAAGAAGATGTTGTTTTATTTATATCTCTTAGAGATATAATATTTAAATCTCCTTTTATATTGGCACTTGTTTTACCTTTTACTAGTACATTTGCACCTTTTATATTTAAGTCATTATTGATATTTAAATCTAAATTATTATCTACATTAAGTTGTGTATTATTATGATTAAGTTTATTTGTATTTGATTTATCTTTTCCAAGACCTAAACTTACACTAAGTCCACCCATTCCCATTGTAATAGAACCATCTACACTTTTATTTTTCATATCTTGTATATATGTATCTTCTGAGGCTAAAAGGTTTAGGTTATTTGTATTTACAAGAGCATTATTTGATACATTAACATTTGAACCTTGTATTGTTGTATCTTTATTATCACTTGTATTTATAATTAGGTTATTAGCTGTAAGATTTGAAGCTAGAGATGTTGTACTACTTGTATTTGTTTGTTTTTTATTACCTTTTAAATCTAATGTTATTCCTGCTGAAAAACCGTATGTTACTGACCTAGCTGCGGCTGCAGTTTGAGCTATAAGTGCTGTTGTTTTTGTGGCTACATTTACTACACTTGCTACTATTGCAGCTTTATATATATATGCATCACTTTTCATATCATCTATTATTTCAATTAACTCTTCAATATCATTTGAATCCACACCAGATACTTTATTATTTAAATCAGTTTTTAAACTTACTAAAGTATTTTCTAAATTTGATATATCTTTTTTATATTTTTTCTGATCTCTTTTTGCAGTTTTAACAGCTTTTTTAGCTAAGTTAAGGTTTTTTACTGCTGTTTTTATTTCTATATATTCATTTTGTACAGAAACATATAATTTTGCTTTTGCATGAGTCTCTTTTCTCTTTTTAGCTAGTGTAGCAAGAACTTCTTTTATCTTGATATCTCCATCTTTTGAAATTAAAGCTACTATTCCATTTTTAGCAAGAAGATTTGAACCTTCAATTAACATATCATCACTTGAATCTAAAATAATATTCCCATTTTTTGAAACAAGTTTTGATGATGTATGAGTTAGTTCATTTATATTTTCTTTATTAGCATCATAAGTAGCAGTTGCAATTTCAACTTTTAGTTTTGTTTGTTGTGAAGATACTTCTTTGATAGCAGATGTTACCATATCTGCTATATTAGACATTCCTACTTTTATCTTTTTTGAAGATCTTGTAGTTTCCACAGAGTTTTCTGCTGCTAGTATTTCAATTGAGCCTATATCTGTTTTAACTATAATATCATTCTTAGTTTCTATGTCTGATCCCATTATAGTTGCAGATCCTGCATCTATAATAATATTATTAGCTTTTATTATTGAAGCTTTTGAAGTAGAAGTAATTATTTTTTCTTCTTTATTATCTAGTTCATAAATAGGTCCAGTGTTAAGAAGACCTAGTGTTGGTATACTTACAAGTAAATTTACTAAACTAAACTTTTCTTTTTTAGTCCAGTTCTCTGTTGAAGTTATTTCATTTGCAGATGATAGAAGTAATTTATCTCCTGCTTTAAAATTTACATTTTTATCTTGTGCATCAAATTCTGATGCAATTACTGTAATATTTTCATCTGCTTCTATAGATATACCATTTTTTGTGCTATTTAAGAATCTTGTATCTACCTTAGCCCCTAGAACTTTCTTGAAGTCATGATTTATTTGTACTGCTAAATCATAGTTTGTAATGTTTTCTTTTAAATCTGATTTTTTTAAAGTAAGTTTAGATTCTTTTAATTTTAAAGCATCTGATTTATCCATAGAAGATGATGAACTTAATCCTCCGAAACCTTTTTTCTTAGAATAATGTAATTCACCCTCTCTATATGTTTTTGCAACAATATTTATATCTTTTGCTTTTGCAAAAATATTATCTTTTGCATTTAATTTTGATGCTTCTAGATTAAGATTATTTCCTGCATTTAAAACTATATTATTTGCAGATAGTTCAGAAGAAACAACTGTTTCTTTATAAGTCATATCTCTTTTAGTTTTACTTCTTCCAAAGCTTTTTTTAGAATATATTTGTATATCTTTATAATCTAAAGTATTAACGGCAGTAATATTTAAATCATTTGAAGCATTTATTCCTATAGTATTAGCAGCTTTCATTTTTACAGATTCTAAGTTTATATTTTTTCCAGAGTCCATAATAATTGAATCATTTGCAGAAATTGAGCTTTGAATATAATCTATTTTTTTTGTTTTATAAAAACTTCTACCATTATTAAAATAAAAAGAATTATCTTTTTTAAGTGCTTTAATACTTATATCTCCATCTACTGTTTTTAATCCTATAGATGAAGATGAAGATAAATTTCCACCCTTATTTATAATATCTTTTTTTGCACTCAAGATTAAATTACCTGATGTTGATTCAATCAGACTATTTGCTCCCACTGTAGTAGAAGTAGAATTAAGTATATTATTTCCAACTTTTTTGATTTTTACAAATGTTTCATTTATTATAGAACCTAGTGTTGAAATAAGAGAAGTTTGTTGTCCTGATATCATTCCTGCATTTTTATTTACAATATTATTTAAGGCTATTAATTTAGTTATACCATTTGAAATAAGTACACCTGATTCATTAGTAATTGTTTTTGCATTTACAATAAGATTTTCTTCTGTAATAATACTTCCTGAATTAACAAGATCATCTACAGTAAGATTAATACTTCCTTCCGCCATTATTGTTGCTCCAGATACTTTTACATAATCATCTGCTAAATAAACAACAGGCACAAGTAATTCTTCTCCATTTACTAATTTACTTTCCATCCATACAATATCTTTTTTTAATAAAGATAACTGAGTAAATGTAGGAGCTTTTCCAATTTCTAATTTTAAAATAGCACTCACATTTATTGCATTATCCATTAAAAGTTTATATTGTTCGGCATCATTTTTAACACTTAGTGTTTTTATAAATCTTCTTCCTGTTAAAGCAAGAATAGAATTTCTGACTAATTGTGTTTCATACATAGCATCGCCCAATCTTTTCTGCATACGATCAGCTCGAATATTCATCTTTTTAAGAAAATAATCTGAACTCATAAAATTTTTAAGATTTACATATTCAGGATTAGCTTCAATTAAATATTTATGCTTTATACTTGGATTACTTATAAACAATCCGTAAGGATTAGTAGGAAGAGAAAAATTATTTACAAGTGGATCTTCAGTTAAAATATTATGGAATATTTTTACTTCATTTTTATCTCCAGATTTCAGTACATTAGTATTTTTACTTTCTAAAACTTCAATATTTGATTCAGATTTTGAGATTACGTCTTTTAAACTATTTTCAATCTCATTTTCTTCATTATTTTTAATGAGTATAGTTTCTTTATTTGTTTCTTTTATTTTATTAATATTTTTATCTTTTATATCTATATTCTGATTATTTAAACCAGTAATAGTTCTAATATATTTTTTATCTTGTTTTTTTTGTTTATTTGTATTAACTGAAGTATATATATTTGAACTTAATCCATTTTTATATCTTGTAATATTTTTTAGACTTGATATTGTTCCTGTGATATCTCCACCAGCTTGAATAATCGTTGTTCCTTCATCAATAGGAATTGGCTCTAAATCCTCATCAGTTATGTATAAACGATACCATGCATGGTGACGATGATGCTTTCTATAAGATTCAACATATTGATAAAGATGTATTTTTTCATATAAAACATCTTCAACAATATTACTAACAGACCCTCTTATGTTTATATTCCTTACCGCACTAATTGTTGAATATTCATTTAAAATATCAGAATAGATATTAATATCTTTTCCTGAACTTAGAAGGGAAGTTCTAACATTTGAAAGATCTAATGATTCGGTTATTATTGTTCTATTCCCTATTGCAACTCTGATATTATGTCCCATTGAAGGCTGATAATTTTCAGTTATTGGATCATTTACCACAATAGTAGGTTTTTCAATACTATTATTAATAAAAGTATTTGAATATATTTTTATATCCCCATTTAAAGTTTCTATATGTGAAGAAGTATTTGTAATATTATTAATTTTCTTTAAAGATTTATTTTTTGCCATTAAAATATTATTAACCGCATATATCCTTGCATGATCTAAACCTTCAACCATTTTCGTATCTGTTTTATTTAGTAAAGAATTTTTAACATATAAATTAATATTATTAGAAGAATAAATAGTATTATAATTATATAAATTATCAGAGCTTAAAATCATGTTATTTTGTGCGGCTATTGCTGCTTTATTTACGATATCATTCTCAATATTTATCGTTAAATTATTAGATGCTGTTATGTATTTATCATTAAATAAATATTTTGCAATTAGCGTTAAATTATCTGTACTTATTTTACTTTCTAAGTCTTGATTATAAACATTACCCGAAATATCTAATATTAAATTTTTTTGTGAAGAAATTAAATTATAATTATTTAA
>JABSON010000215.1 GCA_013215915.1 Campylobacteraceae bacterium
GTTTGTATACTAATTTTCATAGCTTTTTACCAGAAACCTACAAAACTGTCCTTTTTCTTACACTTTTATTTATACTTTTATTTTTATATTTATTTGTATTAAATAATGTATCTTTAAAACTTACAAAAATTGTAGAACATATAAAAAACAATAAAAATTCAAATGAAGAAAATATTATTGTAAAAGAAATAAATGAATTACAAACTAATTATAATAAACTACATAATCAACTAAATAATGAAGTAAAAAGAAATGAACTTTTACTTTTAGAAAATAAAGAGTTTATTGCTGATATGGTACATCAAATAAGAACTCCGTTAACTGTAATTATGGCAAATGCTTCACGTATTGAAATGAAAGGATATGATGATGTTCAAGAGTTTGTAAAACAAATAAACTCTTCAATTAGTATGTTATCAAATTCATATGAGGACTTGTCTTATATTATTTCAAATGATTCTATTGAATATAAAGCTGTTAATATCAATTTTACAAATTTTGTAAATGAACGAATAGAATTTTTTAAACATATTCTTGAAGCAAATAATAAAACCCTTGAATATAAGATTGAGAAAAATATAAATATTTGTATGAATGATATTGAATTAGAAAGACTAATTGATAACAATATATCAAATGCAATAAAACATAGTATAAAAAATGCAAAAATTTCTATTTATTTGGAAAAACTTTCTAATGATAAAGTTTTACTTTCTTTTCAAAGTGATGGCAAAACTATAAAAAATCCTGATTTACTTTTTAATAAGAATTATAGAGAAAATGCTTCAAAAAGAAGTTTAGGTTTAGGTTTACATATGGTTAAAACCATTTGTGATAAAAATGATATACAATATGAAGTAAGTTCTATAAATAATATAAATTCTTTTATTTATACTTTAAATAAAATAAAATGTCCTTTGATTTTAAAAGATTTAAAATCAATTAACTAAATTATTTCAAAGTAATATCTAATAAATATTTATTAATGAAGATATGAGCTAAAGATATATAAATATATCTTTAGCAAGTATAATTTACTATTCTATAAAGTCAAAATGACCTTATTAAGTCTAGTATTAAGTGTTAGAATATCATATGAGCAAATAAAGCAATGATAGGTAAAGAAATTACTGTTCTTAGTAGAAAAATAATTAATAGTTGTAAAAAGTTAACTGGAATTTTAGTAGCTAAAATTAATCCACCAACTTCTGACATATAAATTAATTGAGAAACTGATAAACAAGCAATAACAAATCTAGTTAAATCAGATTCTATTGAAGATCCAATAATTGCTGGTAAAAACATATCTGCAAAACCTACAACAATTGTTTCAGACATAGCTACTGCTTCTGGAATATTTAATAATTCAATTAATGGAATAAAAGGCATACCAAGATAAGTAAAAATTGCTGTTTCTTCTGCAACAATTAATCCAATTGTTCCAATAGCCATTACAACTGGTAATACAGCAATCCACATATCTAATACGTTTTTAAGTCCACTATTTAAAAATGAAAATACACTTGGGCTATTTTCAGCTCTTTTTGTAGCTTTTTCTAAACCATATGATAAAAGAGTTTTCCCTTCTGGAATAGTTTCGTGATCTCTTTCATCATTTTCAACTATATAAGTATCTTCTATTTTAGATAAAGGCATAATTCTTGGAATTATAAAAGCACAAGCAATACCAGTTACTGCAACAACACCAATCATTGGCACAAAATAATTCTCTAATTTAAGTTCAGTAATAACTACTAAACAAAATGTAATAGAAACAGCAGAAAAACTAGTTGCAATTACAGCAGCTTCTCTTTTAGTATAAAATCCACTTTCTAGTTGTTTATTAGTTAATAGTACACCAATAGTTCCATCACCTAACCAAGAAGTAAGACAATCAACTGAAGATCTACCAGGTAAACCAAATAAAGGTCTCATAATTTTACTTAATAATACACCAACAAATTCAAGTAATCCAAAATCAAGAATTAATGGTAATAAAAATCCAGCTAAAAAGAATACTATAAACAGTACTGGCATTAAATCATTTAATAATAATCCACCTGTATTACCAGAGTGAATCATTTCAATAGAATATTTATTATAAGTAATAAGAACAAAGAATGCCCCAATTACTCTTACAATTGTCCAGAAAATTGTAGTATTTAAAAGATTATTTAAAAACTCGTTTTTAAGAATAAAAGCTGGCTTAAATATTTTTGTTCCTAGCGTTAAAACTAGAGTTGTTGTAATAGAGATTACAACAAGTAAAGGTAAAAATGAACCTAAAAACCCTTGTATATAATCTTTAATTACAGCAATAGGAATAGTAAATCCATCAGAATAAGCTACAAATTTACCATCTAAATATGGAACTGGAAACATAAAAATTAAGATACCAATTAATGAAGGTATAAAAAACTTTAAGAATTTACTTGGACTAAGTACAAATTCTTCATTATCTATATTTAACTGCGAAATATCACTTGTTTTTTCTTGCATCTAACTATCCTTTTCTCTTTTAAATTTATATTTTAAAAATATTAGTAATGTTTAATTAATTTATTTGTTACTTGTTCAAGTATTTCAAAAATTTTTAATGAATCATCTATATGATTGTTATACATAGGGTTAATTTCTGCCATTTCCCAACAACAAACTTTTTCATTTTTAATTAATTCCATATTTAAATGTAAAGCTTGTTCATATGATAAACCTTTAGAAACAGGAGTACCAGTTCCAGGAATATATACAGGATCAACACTATCAACATCAAAAGATATATAAATATGATCACAATGTGAAAGTTGCTCAGAAATAATTTTTACAGTATTTGTAATACCAGCTAAAGTAATATCTTCAACTGTATGAACAGGAATATTATATTTATCAATTACATCTTGTTCTGCTTGTTGGAAATCTCTTATTGCACAAAATACTACATTTCTAGGATCAATAGAAGCATCTTTTGTACCAGCTAGATTTTTCAATTTATCCCAGTACTCTTTTTCTTTTGGAGTAATATCATGAACCATTGATTCTTTATTATCAATTCCACAAGCCATTGCTAAAGGCATACCATGCATGTTTCCTGAATCTGATGTATAAGGTGAGTGAATATCAGCGTGAGCATCAATATAAACAACACCAATTACTTCATTTGGATGAGCCATTCTAAGTCCGTGCATAGTTCCTGCACAAGACGCATGATCACCTGCTAAAATAATAGGGAAGTCACCCTCTAATCTAACTTCTTTTACTTTATTAGCTAATCTTTGCACAACCATAGTAATTCTATCAATGTATTTAGCATTTTTAAATTCACTTTCTTTTTCGTAAGCATGATTTTCATCTTCTACTTTATGAGAAATGAATTTATTAAAGTACTCTGAGTTTAAATTCTCAGAAGACTTTCTTAATTCTGTAACTCCTAAAGAAGCACCTTTTCTATCACCAGCAATATCAGAATAAACTTCAATTAATTTAATTTTGTGTTCCATTTTATACTCCTACAGTAAAGAAAATAAGTTTTTAACATCATCGATCTCAGGAATTAAAGACATATCTTTTCCAACATTATTCTCTTTTGCTAATTTGTAAATTAATCTTAATACAGAATAATCTTCTAAAGCAAAACCTACTGAATCAAATACTACAGTTCCGTGAGTAGATACATTAATATTTACTTCACCTCGGACAATTTTAAATAATTCAGTACAAGTAAAGTCTTCAGGTAATTGTTGAATTTCACCTTCGATTTTACATTGTTCTAAAAATTCACAAACAATTGTTGCTGATTCTACTAATTCTTTTTCAAGTTCAGTTTTACCTGGACAATCTCCACCAATACCATTAATATATACATCTTTTGTAATCATGTCTTTTGTTAAAACAGTTTGGTATTTTTTA
Organism: Campylobacteraceae bacterium; assembly: GCA_013215915.1. GTDB lineage: Bacteria > Campylobacterota > Campylobacteria > Campylobacterales > Arcobacteraceae > NORP36. Next base: position 3,907 of record JABSON010000215.1, read on the forward strand.
TCAGCAGTACAAGTTGTAATAATGTCAGCAGTTAAAGCAGCTTCTCTTGAATCTTTACATCTTGTTAATTTAATATCAAATTGTTTCATATTTTTTTCAAACTTATCCATAGCTTTAGGATCAGTATCGTAATATCTAATTTCTTCTAAATCAAATACATATGAAAATGCTAAGTATTGGAATTCACTTTGTGAACCAGTACCAATTAACGTAAGAACTTTAGAATCTTTTTTTGCTAAATGTTTTGCAGCCATTGCAGAGTTTGCAGCTGTTCTAAATGCAGTTAATAATGTCATTTCTGTAAACATTAAAGGTTCACCAGTTTCAGTTAAAGATAACTGTCCTGTTGCCATTACAGTAAATTTACCTTGATCTGGGTTTTGAGGGTGACCATTTACATATTTAAATGAATACATTTCATTATTTGAAATAGGCATAAGTTCAATTACTCCACCTTCAACATGGTTAGCAACTCTTGGAGTTTTATCAAATGATTCCCAATTTGAGTAATCTTCTTCTAGTGTATCCATAAGAGTTGCAAAAAAATCTTTGTACCCTACTTTGTGAATTAATTCTTTTATATCTTCAATTTCTAAAACTAACATATATTTTCCTTTTTTTATGTATATTCTTCAAGCTAAATAAATATTTACTTGAACTAAATTCTTTTTATTTTCTTTCTATTTCTTCATCTATTTTTGATGATTTCTTAAACTTAACATATAATCCTAGACAAATAATTGGTACAAGAATAAGTAATATTTTTCCCATTGTTTTCTTATTAAGTAGCCTTAAGGCTACTTAACTAACTCCCTTGCTCCGAT
>JABSON010000216.1 GCA_013215915.1 Campylobacteraceae bacterium
AACAAATGAAGATGTTAGTAAAATAGTAAAAAATAATATTAATAATAAGAGTAGTTTGGGCACAAAAGATTTAGATAATTCTTTTGTAGATAATAAAAATAGAAATAAAAAAATAGAGATATCTTCAGTTTTAGAAAAAAGTAATATCAAAAAAAATGATATAAAATCAATTCAGAAAGATAATCTTTTTACAAATATGTATTTAAGTTCTCAACAAAGTGTTGCAACACGACATGAATTAGAGAATGTAGCTAGTATTAAAAATAATATTATTACAAAACAAAATATGGCTGAAGTTAAAAAAGCAGCAAAAGATCTTAATTTAGAGCATAAAGAGAGTAAAGTAATTAATAGAAAAGAATCAAATAAATATTTAAGTAAAGAAGTAGTGCTTGATAAATTAGCATTCGCTAGAAATATTTTAAGAACTAATATTGAGAATATATTAGGAGCAGTTGATTCTACTATTGTGAAAAATGAATTAAGTGAAATGCCTGATACAATTTTAAATGTAAATCCTATGAACGTAAATAATATTCAAAGTACCATTATTGGTGCAAGACAAAGTTTATCTTCTTTCATGTCTGATTTTGCTAAAAAAGTATATCAAAATTATAAACCACCTGTTACTGCATTAAGAATCATTCTTAATCCTTCTAGTTTAGGTTCAATTTCTATTATTATGAAATCGGATAAAGATAAAGGTATAAGTATTTCTATGAATATGTCAAATTCAAACACTTTAGATATGATGAATGATAATCAAAGTATATTAAGAAATGCATTAGAAAAGAATTTTGAATCAATTGGTGAGTTTTCACTTGATTTTAATATGCAAGATCAAAATTCTTCAAATAAAAAACAAGATCAACAAGAAAATAAAAAGAATTCTACAAGTGAAATTTTAGAAAATATGTCAAATAACACAAGTTCTGATAATTTAGAATCTGACCAAAACTATATGTAATGGAAAGCTTAATTGCTTTATTAAATGAAGAGGTTTTATTTAAATTTCTTTTATTATTTGCTAGAATTTTAGCCTTTGTAGCTTTTATGCCTGTATTTGGTCATAAAAGTGTGCCTGTTAAAATAAGAATAGTATTTGCTTTGTTCTTTACTATTTTTGTATATCCTTTTATATCATTTGAAAATCAAATAAATAAATCTGATATGCTATTATTATCTTTATTCAGTGAAATAACCTTAGGCTTTTTGGCTTCATTTTTATTTAATATAATATTTTCAGCAGTAAGAATTATAGGTGATTTTATTTCTTATGCTACAGCTTTATCAATGGCTACTATGTTTGACCCCGCATCTGGTTCTAATGATGGTGTAGTTTCAAGATTTTTATATTTAATTGCAATAGCAATATTTTTCGAAACATCAATGTATGAAATGACAATAGTTATGATGGTGAAAAGTTTTTCATTAGTTTCTCTTGGTACATTTAATGTATTCTCTATTGATGGTATTCAGCTTGCAATGATTGAAATTAATCGAATGTTTGCATTTGCATTTGCTTTTGCTTTACCTTTATTTTTTATTTCGTTTATTATGGATTTATATTATGGTTATGGAACAAAATCTATGCCGTCTTTTTCTCCTTTTGTAATTACTTTTCAATTAAAGTTTGCAATTATTTTTATTTTCATGCTTTTAGGTTTTGATATTTTTGCACAAAATTTCATTGATTATTTTACAAGTAAATTTTCTTAAGGATATAAATGGCTGATGATGATGATAAAACCGAAGAACCCACCCCTAAAAAGATTGAAGATGCTAGAGCAAAAGGTAATGTTGGAAAATCTGCTGAAGTAGTTGGTGCATTATCTTTAACTTTTGGTTCAGCTTATTTAATGTTTTTTTCATCAACTACTAGTAATCAGATTAAAAGTTTTATGTATTTTTCTTTTTCTTTAATTGGAGAGGAAATGAATGCTAGCGCATATTATACATTATCTTATACAGCTGTAAATACAATGTTATTAGCATTAATGCCTTTATTTATTCTTGTAATTATTTTAGTTTTAATTGGTAATTGGGCCCAATTTGGAATGTTATTAAATCCTTTAAAATTGGAATTATCAAAAATTGATCCTATTAAAGGTATGGGTACTTTATTTTCATTTAAAAAAGCTGTTGAAGCTATAAAACTTACAGCTAAATTATCTATTATTGTACTTGTTATGTGTATATTATTCCTTTTAACAGGAGAATCTTTTTTAGCTATGATGGATAAAGAGTTTGCTGCCTCTTTGGAAACTATGGTTACCTTAATGTTTTATTTTTTATCTGCAATATTACTTATTATTCTTATTTTTGCTATAATAGATTTTTATTTTACAAAACATCATTATATAAAATCTTTAAAAATGAGTAAACAAGAATTAAAAGATGAATATAAGAATATGGAAGGTGATCCTGTTGTAAAAGGTAGAATTCGTAGTATTCAAATGAAAATGGCTCAACAAAGAATGATGCAAAATGTTCCAGAAGCTGATGTTGTTATTACAAATCCAACGCATTATGCAATAGCTTTAAAATATGATAAGAGTGTTAACTCAGCTCCTTTAATAGTAGCTAAAGGAATTAATTTTTTAGCTATTAAAATAAAAGAAATTGCAAATGAAAACGATATCCCTATAATTGAAAATCCTGCACTAGCACGTGCTTTGCATGATCAATTAGAAATAGAACAAAGTATACCAGAAGAATTTTTTAAAGCAATTGCTGAAATTTTTACTTATGTATATGATTTAAAAAAAAATAAATAAAGGTTATAAGTGAAATTTATTATATTATTATCTCTTTTTTTAACATTCTCTTTTGCAAAAAAAGATTTTTATTATTCATTTATTGATCAAAGTGGAAATCAAATATCGCAAAAACAAAAACAAAAGATTGTGGATGGTTTTGATGCAATATTGAATATAAGAATGTTAGCAAAAGAAGGTAAAATTCAGGAATCTTATGCTGAGATTAAAGCTTTAAGAAAATTAAATAAAATTAATGTTTTAAAATCTGATATTGTTTTATTATATGCAGAATTATCTTTAAAAAGTAAAACAAAAAGACTTGTACTTGATGGGGCAAAAGTATTAGAAGATGCTATTAATTCTTCACTCATCCATGAAAACGAGCTTGCTAAAGCATATTTACTTTTAATTGAATTAAAACTTTATTCTAATAAAATTATGGATGCAAAATATTTTGCTAAAATTGTAATAGAACATTTTGATAATAAACAAACAAAAGCATATGGAAAAATATATTTAGCAAAAATTTATAAGCACTCTAAAGAATATAAAAAATCTGTTAAAATTTTATATGAAATTTTAACGAAAACAGAAAATGTATTAATTGCAACAATAGTTGCAGATGAATTATTTGATGTTTATGTATTAAGTGAACAAGCAGATAAAGCATATGATTTAATTTCTAAAGTTTTAATAAAAAATATTGAATATTATTCTAATGACTCTTATGTTGCTATTGAAAAAGTTAATAAATTGATTAAAGCCAACATGCCAGAATTTGCAGTAGAAATTTTGCAAGAGCTACTATTAAGAGCTGACAAACCAGAAATAATAGAAGACTTTAAATTTAAATTAGCTAATACTTATATGCTTATGTATGATAGAACAAATTATTACTTATTTAAAGCTAATGAATTATATAAAGATATTTTAAAAGATTTTCCTAGTGGAATTTATGCTAAAAAAGCTAAAATTTATGTAGATGAAATTTTAATGAGAGAAGGAAAAATTTCTTTGACTGTAATGGCAAAGAAGTATGAACACTCAGAATCTATGCAACAAAAAATTTTACTTCAAGAATTATTAAATCTTAAAAGAGATAAAAAATATGAATATATTTTACGTATTAAAAAAATATATTCTAAAATTTCAAATACTATTGTTAATAGATTTGCTTATGATAATATTGATTTAATATTTGATGATGTAAATATATTAATGATAAAAGAATATTTAGATCAAAACAAATGTTTTAAATTAAATGATGTCCTTAAAACATCAAGAAAAGAGACTTTAATAAAACTTATAAAAGATGAAGATACAACATATAAGTTTTTTGAGTGTTTAATAGAAGTTCCAAATGAAAGAGCTTTTAATTTAGTGAAAAATACTTTTTTAAGATCACGTGATGCTCAAATTTATCTTTATTTAGAAAGAATGGCTTATTCTTTATCTTTATTAGATGAAGCATTAGAGTTCTCTTCTAAAGTTGATATGGTAAATGATAAAAAGATTTTAAGTAAAGAATTTATACAAAGATTCTTAATTATTAATGAAAAATCTTCATCATTATTATTAGAAAAGTTTTTTGCTTATGCCACTTATAATAAAAAGTTTATAAAAGACAATGAAGATAATCCAATTATTATAGACTTTTATTATCAATACTTTTTATATTTATCTTCAATGAATAAAATAGATGAAGCTAATATTTATTTAAATAAACTATATCATTGAAAACTATAAAAATAGACTCAAATTTTATTAAATCAGGAGAATTAACATCTATGACAGCAAACCTAAGAAACACAATATCAACATAAAAAATATAAACCATGCGATCGTGTTTCTCACAACCACACTTTACATGTTGCACGCACCATATCTTTATGCGGTAACAATTTAAAAATTAATCATAAATTGATTTGTCTCTTTTTTTTCTAAA
>JABSON010000217.1 GCA_013215915.1 Campylobacteraceae bacterium
TATCTATGCTTCTATAATCAATAATTCAAATATAATCGTAATGATTCATAGATTTTACATAAGAATAGATAGAAGTTATTACATATTTTTAGCTAGTATTGAAGTACTAAGTACATTATTTATTATATACTATTTATTGAAAGAGACAAATATATAAGAATCATTAGAAAGTTAACAGTAGGTATAAGTTCAAATTACGATAAATATATTATAAAAGGAATTATCATGAATGTAGAAAAGATATCAGCATTTTCATATAAAAATGAAGGTGGTAATCCAGCAGGTGTTCTCTTTACTAATAAAATGTTAAGTGAGCAAGAAATGCTTAAAATTGCAAAAGATGTTAATTATTCAGAAACAGCATTTTTGGTTAAACAAAATAATTCTTTTAGAATAAGATATTTTTCTCCTGAAACTGAAATAGCTTTTTGTGGACATGCTACAATTGCAAGCGGTCACTCAATTGGAGATAAATTTGGTTTAGGAACATATGAGTTGATTTTAAATGATAGATCTATCCAAATTGAAGTTGGAGAAAAAAATTCTGAAAGTTATATAAGTATTAATTCTATGAAAACTCATTCTAAAGACATAAATGAAAACTATTTTAATACTATTATAGATGAATTTTCATTCAATAAAGATGATCTAAACAAAAAGTATCCTCCTAAAATATCGTTTTCAGGAAATAATCATTTAATTGTATTTCTTAAAGATAAAGAAAAACTCCAAGAAATGAAATATGATTTTATAAAAGTAAAAGCATTAATGGAAAAAGAAAATATAGTTACTATTAATATTTTATGGGAAGAAAATAAAAACTTATATCATTCAAGAAATGCTTTTGCATATGGTGGTGTTATTGAAGATCCAGCAACAGGATCAGCAGCTATTGCACTTGGTGAGTACTTAAGAAATACAGGCATTAAAAAATCAGGTAATATAGTGATCTTACAAGGTTTTGATATGAATAAACCATCACAACTTTTTGTTAATTTTACTAATGCTCCACATAGTTCAATTAAAGTATCAGGTACAGCTAGAGTTATAAGAGAATAAAATGAATACAGTCAATATTTAAAAATAAAATAGTAATGATAACTAATTACTATTTTATTTAAGTTACCCCTCCATGCTTATGTCATAGAGTATTTAAGAATAAGGAATAAATATGAATATAGAGACATTATTAATTTATACAGTAGTTTCTTTTTTTTATGTTACAAGTCCAGGACCTGCAACATTATTAGCAATTTTTAATGGATTAAGAGGAAATATGAAAATTGTTTTCATTTCATCTTTTGCCAATATCATAGGACTAGGTATATTATCTACTGCCTCAATTTTAGGATTAGGTTTATTATTAAAAACATCAGCAGTACTTTTTATGGCTGTAAAATTTATTGGTGCATTTTATTTAATATATCTTGGAGTTAAATATTTCAAAAATACTAAAACAATGAATTTTAATGATACTAATGTTAAAAAAGATAAAACAAAATTAGTATATTGTTATGAGGCTTTAATTTTAGCTATTACTAACCCAAAACCAATATTGTTTTTCACAGCAATATTTCCACAGTTTCTAAGTCTTGAAAGTGATATATTAGTTCAATTTTTAATAATGACAAGTATATTTTTAAGTATATCTTTTCTATCTTTATCTACATATGGACTAATTGCAAAACGCTCTAAACAATGGCTTTCAAATAATAATAGAATGAAATACTTACAGCGTATTACTGGTTCCTTATTTATAGGAATGGGTCTTGGATTACTCCAATTAAAACATAATCAGAATTAAAAAACAAATGAGTTTAATTCATAAAAGATATTCTCTTCTTAATAGAAATACTATATAAAAGGATAATAGGATGCTAGAACTAAGACCAACTTGTGAAAATTGTAATATAAAATTACCAGCTGATTCTCTTTTAGCAATGATATGTACATATGAATGTACATTTTGTGAAGATTGTGTAAATAATATTTTAAATAATGTATGCCCAAACTGTGGAGGTGGTTTTATGCAAAGACCAGTAAGACCCAAAAATAATTTAAAAAACAATAATTATTTATCTAATAATCCCTCAGGTGTAAAAAAGTATTTTTTTCCAGTTAATTTAGATGAGCATAAAATATTTTCAAATAAACTAAAAAATATACCTGCACATAAGCGATAAAATTATTACCTATATAAATATATAATAATTTGAATAGAATAAAAAGCATATTTAATTTAAACATTAGAAAAAAAGGAAAAAAAGATGAATAAAATAAATATTAGTGAAAAGTTTGAATTATTTACAGAAGAATGGACTCCTAAAATTATTTCTGAATCTAATGGCCAATTGGTTAAAATCGCAAAAGGCAGTGGCGAGCTCATTTGTCATAAACATGATAATGAAGATGAATTATTTATAGTCTTTAAAGGGCAACTTACATTACAATTGAAAACCGAAAATATTGTTCTTAACCCTGGAGAAATGTACGTTGTTAAAAAGGGAATTGAACATTGCCCAAAAGCCCAGCCTAATACTCATTTTATGATGATTGAACCTTCATCAACAGAACACACAGGTGATACTGTGAATAATATTACTGTTTCTTCTTCTCATCAAGAGTGGATTTAGAGTATAAAACTATTCGTAGATTATCTAAAATACAAAATTAATAGTTTGACTCAGTAAGGAATATAAAAGATGTCACAAGTTAAAATTTATGGATTAAAGAATAATCTTTCTAATATTAAGAAAAAATTATCAGAAACAATACATTCAACAATTGTTGAAGTATTATCATTTTCAAAAGATAAAAAATACCATCGATTCATAATATAAATAAAGAATTAGAAATATCAGTAAATGATATAGAAATTTGTATAATTGAAAGTCCTGCTTCAAACTGGGGCTTTAGGGGTATGACAGGAACTGAAATACAATTAAATTATAAAGTTGAAGTATAATAAATTTTAGATCTATCTTAAGTAATATAGATAGTAATTTTTCTTCGTATATTATTATTTAAAAAGGAAACAATAAAATGCAAGTAACAGAAATACCATTTGTAAAATTAATTGGAATTGAACAAGAAAAAAATAATTTATCATTAAGATTTGATTCTAAAATACTAAATCATATTAAAACTATTCATGCAAGTGCACAGTTTACATTAGCTGAAACTCAAAGTGGACTTTTTTTACAAGAATTATTTCCTGATTTAGAAAAAAAAGTAATACCTGTATTACGTGATTCACAAATTAAATTTAAAAAACCTGCCGTAGAAATGATTACTGCATATTCAAAAGTATCTGAAGATATTATAATAAAATTTAAAGAACAGTTTACAAGAAAGAATAGAGGAACAATACAAATAGAAGTTGATATAAAAGATATCAATGGTTTACTTACTTCACAAGCAGTATTTACTTGGTTTATTCAAAAGATTTAATTGATTTATAATCCCTATATTTTTGATGTAAGTATGATATTATAAATATAAAAGTATTATAATATCATTGTGCATAAAAGAGAAAAGGACTAATGACTAATGACTAATGTTCAAAAATGAAAAAATGATTAAATCATTTTATAATACTTTTCAATAGTAGAATACTATTAACATAGAAAATTAGAAGAGTATTCTACTTATTAAAAAACAAGATTTAATGGAGACAAAAAAATTGAGAATATCTTATCATCGTAGACGTAAAATTAAAACAAGAAGAATTGCTTTAAGGGATTTAATTTTACGAGGTATTGAAGATCCAAAAGATTTAGCAAAAGAATTAAAAGTTACAGTGCCTACAATAAAAAGAGACTTAGAAGCACTTAAAACAATGAGTGATGAAGATTTTACTTTTGAAAAAAGACAAACATCTCAAGAAATACTTGATAAAAAAGATACTATATTAAAAATGTTAGATGATGAAGATTATTATAATGAAAATGGCGATATTAATATATCTAAAATAACAGAAGAACTCAAAACTAGTAGAGCAACAGTTATGTCTGTTTTAAATGGAGAGTAAAAATGTATAAAAAAATATTGATTGCAATATTATTACTTATTATAAGCCAAGTAAGTAATGCTAAATCATGTACAAAATATAAATCTTGTTCTGAACTAATATTAGATTACCCCAATGGAAACTTTGCAGGTAAAGATAGAGATAAAGATGGTATCCCTTGTGAAAATATATGTACTTCAAAAGAAGAAATAGCTGATTTACTTAAAAAAGTCCAATTATTAAAAAAGAACAACTAGATTTAATTCAATCTTATTTGTGCTACTACTAAGTTTATTATAAAACTAGTATCGCACAAAATAAATATATAAACTATTTACTAAACATTGAAAATAGTTTTATTCCTTTAAAATCTATTAAAATTTCATTTGAACTTATATTTCCATGTTTTAAGTACTTTCCATTTTTAAAACCATTATTTCTTAGTTTCTCTACAAATTCAATTGAAGATGAATCTTTTTTAGAGCAAACTATAAATAAAGTATCTTTTTCATACTTATTTAAATCTAAGTTTGAATTTTTAAGTTCTAAGAATCCTTTTCCAATACTTTGAAATCTTTTAACTTTTACTTTATTTTTATACCATTTAGATTTTTCATCAAGTTTAATTAATTATAAAGTATTTACT
>JABSON010000218.1 GCA_013215915.1 Campylobacteraceae bacterium
AGATGGTAAAATCTTTTATCAATTGCATGATGAATTGCTTCTACAATTGATGAAACTACAGGAATCATTACTACTTCAGCTATACCTTTACTTGAATCAGTTTTTGATAAAGGAGGAAGAATAGTATATTTCATATTCCAAACACCAATATCTTTAGCTAAAGGAACTTTGTAACGGTTAAAGTTCCATGTTCCATTTCCAGCTCCATTTTCACCTAGAGGTAAAGATTCATATAAAGCATGTCCAATTCCCATTGTTAAACCACCCTCTAGTTGTCCTTCTACTAGTTCTTTAACTAAAACTTTTCCTGGTTCTAACCAACTATGAGTATTTAGAATTTCAACTTCTCCACTACCTTGAGAAACTGATAGTTCAACTAGAGTAGCACATGGTGCTAAGTATGTAACCATTGCTCTATTTAATGAAGTTTTTGGATAAAAAACAGCTTTTCTATTTACTAAAGTAAATCCATTAGCATCTGTTTTACGTCTAGATTTATTACCTGTTCCATATTTTAATGCCAAACCATCAATTGATAATTCTTCTCTTGTACCATTAATATCAAATATTGCACTTGCCCATGTCCATCTATTAAATGCATGAGTAATAACACCTGTAATTAATCCCATTTCATGAGCTTTTTTAGCTAAAGTTTTTAAGTCAATTGGAGGGAATCCATTTGCAGACATTTTTCCATTAGACCAAGAAGCAGAATTAAAGTCATCAAAGTTTGCTCTAGTATATGCATTATTAAAGTATTTAGTTTTCCAAATTTCAACAGCAGCTGGGTATAAGCCATATTTTAAAATAAGTTTTGCACAAATTGTTGTTGTATGACTTTGAAAATATGCAGACATTGAAGCAGCAGAACTCATATAAACCATTGGTGTCCACTGAGGGTTTTTAGATATTTTATCTTGAGCAGATTGAGAAATAACATAAGAACTTTCTGTTTCAAATTGTTCTAAGACATCAAACACTTTCATGTCAGCCATAATAACTTTATCTGCCATTGAACCTAAGTACTCACTAACTAATGCACCTTGTGATGTATCAGTTCCTGTACCCATTTCCATACAAATAATTTTTAGAATAATTTCACCCTCTGGTGTAATTTCTAAACTAGTTGATGGTGAAGCTGCCCCTGATCCATAAGTTTTTGTAACAATACTATAACCAACACCATATTTTTTACCAACATTATCTTTTTCAAATTGGATTTTTTTAGAATGTCTATTTTGCCAAATAGGATGTTTTTCAGATAAATTTAACATTTCTAAATATCTTGAATTAGCATTTGGAATAGCACCTTGTGTATTCTTATCACCTGCATTAAAAACATTAATTCTTCTTAATTCAATTGGATCAACATTTAAATCACTTGCTGCTTCATTCATCATCATTTCCATAGAAGCCATAGTTTGTAAAGTACCAAACCCTCTCATAGAACCAGCAGTTGGCATAGATGAAGGATAAACACTACCTTCTAAATCATTTCTTGGAATATAATAAATACTTTGCATTCCTACAAGACCTACTCTTGTTACTGCACCAGAGAAATTTTTTCTTCCTCCTCCATCAACTTCTGCTTTACAAGTAAGACCTTGTATCTTTAAAGTTTTTTTATCAATAGCTAATTTATTTCTCATAACAAAAGGATGACGTTTAATACCTGACTGGAATTGTTCATATCTATCATTTGATAAAGAAACTGGATTATTTGTATAAAGAAGTGTTAATAAACCATAATAAGGGAAAGGAGTATGATCTTTAGCTCCAAATCCACCACCAATATAAGGAGAATGAATTACTAAATCTTTAACTTGTTTACCTAAAGGTGAATTTGAAAGCATTTCACCTGCTTGAAGATAAAAGTCTGTTGGAGACTGAGAACAAATAACTAAATGCATAGTTTGAGTTTTTCTATCATACCAACCATTAAATGCTTCTGGTTCTAGTGAAGCTGGATCAATTGATTGTGTTGTAAAAGTTTTGTTTATAATATGCCAATCTTTAGTTTCCATATCTTCATGTAATTTATTTGAGTAATGGATAGCTTTATCTAAAGTATTTCCATGTTTATTACCATCTTTAGGCCATACAACTTTGTTATTTTTAATATCTGGGAAAATTAGTCCATCTTGCAAAACACTAAATTTATCTTTTAATAAACCATCTTCTCTAACAATACGCCAAGTAGAATAAGGAGCTTTTGAAGCTGTTGTAAGTGGATATACTTTACTTGAATATTTAATTACATTATTATTAAACTGCAAATTTCCTTTAGCTAGTTTATATGAAATGAAATCATTAAAAATTAAGATAGCTACTTCTTGTCCTTCATAATCAGGAACTCTACCTTTTGGTAATAACATATCTTTTCCAAAGTAGGCTGGAAAATCAATATGATCTTTTTTAATAGTGTCAGCTGTAATAATAACCGATGGCTGCATATTATCAGATAATGAAGATAAATCAATTCCTTCAAAAATTCTATTTGCTTTATTAACTCTTATAATAAATGCATAAGATTGATTACTTGGCCAAGCTTCAATATCTTTTGATCTATAATCTCTACTATAAATCTTTTCACCTGTAACTTTTGCAATTGCATCAAATCTAAACTTAGGTTTTACTAAATCACCTTTCCAATCACCTTGGATTAACTTCTTACTTGTATATTCTTTAAATTTGTCAGAACCAAATAATAAAGGTGCACTATATACTGCAATTCCTCCAATCACACATTGTTTCAAAAACCCTCGACGTGATATATTATTTATGTTTTCCATTCTTTTCCTTTTATATTTATCTTTATTATCTTTTTATAATGTAACATCTATGTCATATATCCTAGAATTCACATATAATTAATAAATTTATAAGACTTTTTATTAAAAAATACCTTAAATAAAAAGTAAATTTAGTGAAAACAATACTTTAATTAATAATAATATTTTCAAGATTCATACTCAAAATTTATCAACTCTTAGATAAAAGAAAATTCTAAGTATTTTCTATATTAATGATTATTATATATTTCAAAGTAATAAAAGAAGAAAAGATTTGGAGCGAAAAAGATGAAGAATAGTAGGAATATAAAAAACATTGTAAATGTTTATTCCTTTTATTTTATTCTCTGCAAGTTTAAATTTAAGTTGAAAAAATAAGGGATTAAATAATAGGTAATTTTAAAGAAGATATTCTAAAATCTTTATTTTAGAGTATCTTTTAAATAATCAATGTCTTCTAGAACACCTTGATCTTCAAGCTCAAGTAAACATAATGATTCTAAATTATTTTTAATAATACTATTTGCACCTTCTTGTTCTTTAAGTAAAAGAAGTTGGTCAAAAAATTTATTAGAGAAAACAACTGGATGACCTGCTTTTTTCTTAAAACTTGGACGAAGTATTCCTTTGTTTTTTTCAAAAGATAAGATTTTATTTATTGTTTCTTCTTTTATAAAAGGCATATCTGCTAAAAATATAGCACATGCATCATAATTTTCTTTAGTATTTTTTATATGTTCAATTCCTACAGAAATACTTGTTCCTAAACAAATATCATTAAGAGGAGCTTGAATTAAAGTTATAGGTAAATCTTTAAATAATGTAAGTATTTTTTCATCACTATTTCTATGTACTAAATAAATACTATCAAATGTTTTAATAATATTTTTTAATGTTCTTAAGATTAATGGTTCTTCACCTGAAAATCGTTTATCACTTCCAAATCGTTTAGAAAATCCTGCTGCTAATACTAAAGCACATATATTCTTTTTCATAAACTAGGTTTTAGAGATACAAGTTGAGATATTATTGAAAGAGATATTTCATCAGGAGTTCTACTATTAATACTTAAACCAATTGGAGCATAAAGTTTTGAGATTAACTCATCTGAAAAGTTTCTATTTTTAAGTCTTAAAACTCTTTTATCACAATTCTTTTGTGAACCAATTGCTCCGATATAAAAAGATTCTGAGTTTAATGCACTTGAAACAGCATTATCATCAATACTTGCATCATGAGCTAAAACTAGCACAGCTGTATATTTATCTACATATCTTTCTACAAATAAATCTGATGATAAATTGATTAAATCAAAGTTTTTATTTATACCCTCATATTCTAAATTATCTAAAAATAGTTTTCTATTTTCACAAAGTTTAACAATATATCCTAAGTTAGAAGCTAATTGTGCTAAATGTTTTGAAACAGGAGTTGCTCCTACTAATAAAACTTGAATAATTGGAGAATAAGTAATTTCAATTTTATCATCTTCAATTTTCACATCTTTATTCTCATAAGAAGGTGCTAAAGAATAATCTTCAAATCTACTTTTATTATTTTCTATAATTCTACAAAAAGTCAATCTTTTTTCTATTAAATCATTCCACTTAGAAAATAATTCATAAGTTTCATTTGAAGGAGTGAATTTTTCAATCATTAAAGTAACGTTACCACAGCAAGGAAGAGTTAATGTATTATCATTATTTATAAGTTTATTTCCATATGTAAAATAAGAAAAATTTTCTGCAAAGTATTTTTCATCTAAAAGTTTACAAAAAGCATCGTCACTTCTAGGTTCTGAGATAAAACCTATTTTATTCTCTCCATTATAAGCGAATAAAGAGCCA
>JABSON010000219.1 GCA_013215915.1 Campylobacteraceae bacterium
AACACTTTTAAATTAAAGGTCTATTTATAACGAAAAAAATTCTTCGATTACGATTAATCGCGATTATGGGAAAGTCCGATTAATCGCGATTACGATTATCGATCTAGTTTAATCGCTACATGCGATTACGATTATGGGTTTCCGTAATAGCGGACACCCCTATATGTAATGTATAAAATTGTATACTTATAATGTATAAAATTGTATAATTATAATGTTTAAAATTGTATATTTGTTGTATAAATTGTATATTTTGTTTTATATCTTTATTTACATCATTAGAAACATAATCAAGATATTTTTCATGTATTGAAATAAAATAAGATTGAACCATGTTCATACCTACAAATACTATAATACCTAGAGCGAAGGTAAGACTAGCAGCTTGTAAAGCCATAATTTTTTTATTAATTGTATTAAAATAATTTAGCATTAATTTTTCTTTGTTTTTTAGATTTTAGCATTATACAAATAAAAGCTAAATTCGAATTGATAGTTTTTCTATATGTAAATGTACTAAACTTAGTACATTTACAATATTTTTATTTTATTTCATCACTTACTAATAAAGCACCCAGATCTTGAGCAACTGAATATGTACCTGTTGAATTTGAATAAGCAAAGAACAACATAACTTCTTTAGTTGCTGCTAAATAAGTTGAAGAAACTAAATAATTTTCAATGCCATACTCATTTTCAGATAAAAAATTAGGGAAAACAGTAATATTTAAGGCAGGTTTTACGCAAGAATTTTCTGCTAAAGAGTATAATTCCTTAATATTCGGTAATCTCCACTTTGTAATACCAGTATTGTTTTCTTCACTCATATTATAATCTTGAATATTTGTTAAAGTAGTAGCCCAGTTAAAAGCTGTATTTTTACCTTCACAAGTTTTTTTAACTTTATTCCATTTTTTACCCATAATACATCTATTCCAAATAAGACCAGTTTGTAGATCTTTTGAAGTACCAGAAATATCATCATTTATAAATCTTACATTTGGAGCTGTTTTTGAAATATTATCTTTACATTCTTGCAGTACTGCTGCAAAAGAGAAACTAATAAGCGTTAAAACTAATAATAAAATTCTTTTCATTTATTGTCCTTTATTTATTTTTTGTAACTAATTTTAGGTTTAGTAAACTTGGATAATCACAATCTACATCACCTTTTTGACAAATTGAAGAAGATAAAATTGTTCCAATAGTATTTGAAATGAAAGGAACACTTACTTGTCCAACTGCATAATCTTGGTTATAAAAAGATGAAGACCAATATAACATTTCATATGTATCAGTATTATTTATTTCATCTGAAGTATTATACATATCTTTAAATAATTTTTTATCTAAACCATAATAATATTTTGTATCATCACCTGTGTCTAAAATAAAATCTGTTCTAGAAAAATCTAATAAATTATATTGTTCATGAGAGGTTGGCAATCTCCAATCATTTTTACCACAATATGAAATTTTATTCATATATTTGATATAAGTAGAACTTTTACAATCACTTAATTCTTTATCTACACCTTTATTACAAGTACTTTGTAATAATTCAACTGAATGAGGATTAGAATGAATACCTAAATCTGCTGTAAAAGTACTAAATTTATATCTAGGACTAGTTTCATCATCTGCTTTTATTTCCCAAATAATATTTGATCTTTCATCTAATACACAAGAATACTCTTCTGAGTTATCAGCTAAAACAAGTCCTTTTGAATCAAGCTTTTTAAATTTAAAACCACCATCAGTTTTATCAAATCCATATGCAGCATCTTGACCTTTAAATGAAGCAAGTGGTTCTTCTTCAACCATTGTAGTTCCATCAAAAAATAATTTAACACCAGTATCATTTAGTAGACCTACTTCGCTTGTTTTAGCCTTATAAATTAAGTCTGAAACATTAATTTTTTCTTTTATAAAATCTTCATTTATCATAGTTGAAGAAACTATTGCTAGAATATATAAATCTTTTGTTTCTTTTAATATAGTCAAAATATTTTTATTAAAAACATCAGAGTTCAAAGTATCAACTTTTAAGTCTTTATAAGTTTTATTTATTTTTTCTTCTGCTTTAGCATCACTTAAACCAGAATGAACTAACGAGGCTTTTAAAGTTGATTTAATACTTACTTCAACATTTTGATTTTCACCTTTAGATTTTCCAGCAAATGTTATTTCGCCATCATTTAAAATAGCCAATATATTTGAAGTTTGTAATTTTGCATCTTTACTAACAAAAGTATAAGTACTATTTACAGATCTTGAATTAGAATTTTTTAATGTTTCTAATTCATTTTTTTCACAAGTATAACTTCCATTTAAGTCTGGACAAACAGTATAATTACCTAAACCAGCAATATCTTTTGACAAACTCATAGATGTAGTATAATTCAAGTTTGATTTTGAATTATTTGAACTTTCACCTCCACTACCGCAAGCAATAAAAACAAATGACGTTAAACTAACTAAACAAGTATTTAGTATTTTCATATTTTTTCCTTTTTTTAATTGATTTTATACTTATTATTTACAAGTATATTTAAGAACCTTAACAAGTCCATATCTGTATAAAACAGTTTTATTATCTAGTCCGCTATTTTCTATATTTAAGTACCATCCTCCTTTGGCATTAGTATTTATTAAATTTTTTAATAATTTATTATTTTTAAAAGAAAAAACTTTTTTTATATTTGAATTTATGTAATCTTCTTTACTTAGTAAATTAATTTTCTCTTTATTTGGGCTTATTAATTCAACTTTTATTTGACTCAAATTTTCACTTGAAAGCTCTAGAATATAAGCAAAATCTTCAGATATTAACTCATCACTTGTAAATCTTTGAGTAAAAAGCATTGGTACAACAGAAAGTGGATTAAATAAATTTGAAGTTTTTGTTGCATTTGGAATATTTGTATTTACAATAATTGGCATTGAATCAAATATAGGTAAACCATAAGTTAAAGTTTTTGTATTTAAATTATTTTCAACTCTTTGATTTGGAAGATTTAATAAGTTAGAGATATTAATTTTTATTTGACTTGAACATTCTAAATTTTCATCTAAATCGAAAACTAATTCTGATTTTTTTGTAGAATTAATTTCTAAAATACTATTTTTATATATATTATTTTTTATATTAATTTCATTTGAACTTAGGCTTAAATTTAAATTATTTAAATTTTCAAAATATTTATTTGTATACGTAAAATTAAGTTTTGTATCTTTACTTATATAATCATTATTAAAAACATAAGTTAATTTATCTTGTATAATATTATGTTGTTTAAAATTGTTTAAAAATATTTCTGAATATTTTTTATTAGGATATAAATCTTTTGCAGTTTTTACAATATTTTCTGCCATTTGAAGCATTTTAATTCCATATCCAATACCTGAAAAACTCTCAAGTAAAATTGTATTTACCTCATCAAAAGCATCTTCTTTATATAAATCAATAGAATCTTTAAGTGTTGAAAAAAGAGGTGTTGACCATAATTCATCAGCACTTTGTCCATTAACTTTTACATGTGCGGAATATACAGCAAAAGGAGAATATTTAGCATCTTTATTATTTAAACTTCTTCTTGATTTATTTAATCCATATAATCCATCAAAATTAAAAACTATATCTTTTTGAAATACTTCTAATTTATCTTTTTGTTCAAATAAACTATAGTATCCAGCCCAATAGTCTGCAAAACCTTCACCCATAGCACCTGTATCACCAGCATTAAAATCACTTGAGATCTCAAAATTTATTGCATGTGCTAATTCATGTCTAATAACATCAGCATCAGAAGCATCAGGTGCTCCACCTATTCCATAAGTCAAAAGTTTAAGATCAGTTTTATACATTGATTTATTACCAGCATAAACTTGTGAATCAAACTTTAGAGCTTCTTTAAAAATAGCATTTTCATTTGTATATCCTAATTCTTCTAGATATTTAATAGAAGAATCTAAATGATAAAAAGCCATTTGGTCTAAAAATTGTTTCTCAAAAAAAACTTTTGTAAAAGCATTTTCAGTAAAAAAAACTCCTTGTTGATTTTGCTGCTGTATAAAAGGTCCATCAAGTACTTCTTGAGTAGATATAAAATCAACAGCTCTTACTCTTTCATTTGCAAGATAAATCTTATTTCCTACTTTTAAAGCATCCACATCTTTTATAATATATGTAGAATCTGGAACTTTAATCTCATCAATAGATACTGTTATTTCTAAATCACCTTCTGAATCTGTTAAAGGATCAATTAAAAATATTTTTACTGGCACTTTTACAAGAGATCCTTTATTTAAACTTGGTGGTTCTTCTAAATTTAAAGATCTTTTTTTAGGTATATATCCTTCTGCTCTTTTACATATTGAAAAGTCTTTAATCTTATATATATAAGTTTTAAATACTTTGTTATCTTTATCCATAGTAATATTAATACTAGAACCACACTCAGAAGCTTTAATATTATCTTGAACAAATTTATAAGAAGTATAATTTATTACTTTTTTAATAAAAGGATTATTCTTTAATTTTAAAGAATAAGTACTTTCTAAATACTCTTTCATTTCAGTAACATTATTCAAATATTTTTCTTTTGGAAACTCTAAATA
>JABSON010000022.1 GCA_013215915.1 Campylobacteraceae bacterium
GGAAGTCAAGCTCTTCATCGCTGATAATACTGCAGGGTCCCCTTGACGGAAACGTAGGCCGTTGCCAGATTTAAGTATTTTTTACAAAGCTTTATCTTATTCAACTATTGAAGTTGTTTAAGGTAAAGCTTTTTTTTTGCCTAATTTTCTGACTTACATACGAATATTTTTAATATTTATAACTTTTTTTATTCCTTTACTACCATCTTTCTTAAATATTATAATTTAATTACTTTTTTCTGATACTTTTTTGCCCCTTTTATACTTTACAATATTATATAACGCTTTACGAAGGATAATAATGGAAGAACTTCTTAGAACGCCGCTATATGAGCGACAGGTTGAATTAAAAGCTAGAATGGTTCCTTTTTGTGGTTGGGATATGCCAATACAATTTGAAGGTATTATTGCAGAACATGGTTACTGTAGAGATGATGTAGCAATTTTTGATACTTCACATATGGGTGAATTCTTTTTTAAAGGTGATATAAGTAAAAGTGGAATCAATACTGCCGTTACCATTGATATAGTAGCTTTACCTATTGGAAAATGTAAATATGGTTTCTTATTAAATGAAGATGGTGGAGTAATTGATGATTTAATTATCTATAAGATTCAAGATGATGAATTAATGATAGTTGTAAATGCTTCAAGAGCTGCAGTTGATTTTAAAACTTTCTCATCAAGAATATCTTTAGGTACACTTGAAGATAGATCACAAGAATTTGCTAAACTAGATGTACAAGGTCCTAATTCTAAGAAAGTCTTAGAAAAATACTTTGATGTTAATTTAGATGAATTAAAATTCTTCTCATTTGTTGAAACTACTTTATTTGGTGAATATTGTTTATTATCTAGAACTGGTTATACAGGTGAACTAGGTTTTGAGATATATGTTGATGCAAATACATCTGTAAAATTATGGGATGCTTTAGCTGATGATGGTGTTAAACCAGCTGGGTTAGGTGCAAGAGATGCTCTTAGATTAGAAATGGGTTATTCATTATATGGAAATGACTTAAGCGAAGAAATTTCTCCAATTGAAGCAAACTTATCAATGTTTATTAATGTTAAAAGAGATTATATTGGTATGTCTTCACTTAAAAAACAAAAAGAAAATGGAACTTCAAGATTATTAATTCCTTTTAAAACTACTTCAAGAAGATCTGCAAGAAAAGATTTTGAAGTTTATCAAAATGATATTCTAATTGGTTTTGTAACATCTGCTGCTTATTCTCCTATTTTAAATGTAGGAATTGGTTTTGCAATGATGGATTTAGATAAATTTGATAAATCCAAAGCTTTTGACTTAAGAGATAAAAGAGGAAGTATAGAAGCTAATGCTGCAACCCTTCCATTTATAAATAAAAAATAATTTAAGGAATATAGAATGAAAATATTTAATGAAGAACACGAGTGGTTAGAAATTGATGGTGATATTGCAAGAGTTGGTATTTCTATGTATGCTGTTGAACAATTAGGAGATATTACATTTTTAGAACTTCCAGAAATTGATTCGGAAATATCTTCTGGTGCTTCTGTTGCTTTTATTGAATCTGTTAAAGCAGCTTCTGATATTTATGCTCCTGCTTCTGGTGTTGTTACTGCAGTAAATGAAGAACTTCTTGATAATCCTGAAGTTTTAAATGAAGAAGCTGAGAATGTTTGGATTTTTGAAGTTAAATTATCTGATAAAAGTGAACTAGAACATTTAATGGATGGCGATTCATACGCTAAATTCATTAATACTTTATAAGGAGACTTGATGCCATATACTCCTCACACAAAATCTGACATAAAAGATATGTTAGATGTAATTGGTTTAGAAAATGAAAATGATCTATTTTCTTCAGTTCCATCTGATTTAAGAGTTGATCACTTAAATTTAAAAGATGGGTTAGATGAATTCTCTACTTATTCAAAGTTTAAAAAGTTATCTTTAAAAAATGATGTAAATAAAGTTATGTTTATGGGTGGTGGTTATTATGACCATATTGTTCCTTCTGGTGTTGACGCACTTGCAGGAAGATCAGAGTTTTATACAGCATATACACCATACCAAGCAGAAGCTTCTCAAGGTACATTACAATCTTTATATGAGTTCCAAAGTTTAATATGTGAATTAACTGGAATGGATGTTGCAAATGCATCTATGTATGATGGCGCTACTGCTTTAGCAGAATCTGCTTT
This sequence comes from Campylobacteraceae bacterium, assembly GCA_013215915.1. GTDB lineage: Bacteria > Campylobacterota > Campylobacteria > Campylobacterales > Arcobacteraceae > NORP36. The sequence goes on from JABSON010000022.1 coordinate 2,191, forward strand.
AATGGCTGTGAGATTAACTAAAAGAAATAAAATTTTAATTGATGCCGGTGTTAATAAAACTTATATCAAAGTTGTTCAAACTTATTTAAAATTTAGAGATATTGAAGTTGAAGTAATTGATATGAATAAAGACCTAAGTGACTTTGCAGCAGTTGAAGCTAAAATTGATTCAAGTATAGCTGCTTATTTATTTCAAAATCCAAACTTTTTTGGAACAATTCAAGACTTTACATCGTTAATTTCTAAATTACACGAATCAAAAGTTTTAGCTGTAATGTCAGCTTACCCAATTGCTCTTGGAATGATTAAAGATCCAGGTTCATTAGATGTTGATATTGTTTGTGGTGATGGTCAATGTTTAGGAAACTACCTTAATTTTGGTGGACCAACATTTGGATTTATGGCTACTAAACAAGAAGATATTAGAAATCTTCCTGGAAGAATTATTGGTAAAACAAAAGATAGAGATGGAAAAGAAATGTTTGTATTAACTATGCAAGCAAGAGAGCAGCATATTAGAAGACAAAGAGCTACTTCAAATATTTGTTCTAACCAAAACTTATTAGCTTTAAGATCAACAATGTTTATGGCATTAATTGGTAAAAAAGGTTTAAAACAAATGAGTACTTTATGTTTTAACAAATCTGAATATTTAAAAGAAAACCTAGCTAAGATTTCTGGATTAGAAATTTGTAATACAGCTGCTACTTTTAATGAATTTATTATTAAAACATCTATGGACTCAGATAAGTTTTTAAATGCTTTATTAGAAAAAGGTTTTTATGCAGGTATTAATTTATCAAATCTTTATGAAAACAGAAAAAATGAAGTTTTAATTTCAGTTACTGAAAAAAGAACTAAAGAAGAATTAGATGATTTAATTAAAGCTATAGGAGAGGTATTATGAGTATGATTGAAAATGTAGATATTGTAAGTAAAGACGAGTCTTATTATACTAAAACTATTTTTGATAAATCAAAGACTGATAGAGTAGGCATTCAACTTCCTCCAATGGATGTGCCTTCATATTCACTTGATTCATCTTTATTAAGAGAAAATGATGCCAAACTACCTGAGTTATCAGAATTTGATGTTATTAGACATTATACAAATTTATCAAATAAGAATATGTCAATTGATAAAAACTTTTATCCTCTTGGTTCTTGTACTATGAAGTATAATCCAAAAATTACTGAAAGAGTTGCTGCTTTAGAAGGTTTCACTTCTTTACATCCTCATTTAGTAACTAATAATATGACGAAGCAAATGCAAGGGACTCTTGAAACTATTGATATGTTAGAGAAAACTTTATGTGAAGTTACAGGAATGAAAGCATTTACTACTACACCACAAGCTGGAGCTCACGGTGAAATGTTAGGTGTTATGATGATTGATGCTTATCATAGAAGTAAAGGTAATAAAAGAAAATATATTATTGTTCCAGATTCGTCTCACGGAACTAATCCTGCAACGGCTGCTATGGTTGGATATGAAGTTATTACTATTAAATCTGATGAAAATGGAGCAATGGACTTTGATGCTTTTAAAGCAAAAATGTCTGATGAAGTTGCTTGTGTAATGTTAACTGTTCCTAATACTCTAGGAATGTATAATAAAAAAATCAAAGATATTTGTGATTTAGCTCATTCTTATGATGCAATGATGTATTATGATGGTGCAAATATGAATGCAATTATGGGTGTTGCAAAACCAGGTGATATTGGTTTTGATGTTATTCATATTAATGTTCATAAAACTTTTGCTACTCCTCATGGTGGTGGTGGACCAGGATCTGGTCCTGTTGGAGTAAATGAAAAATTAAAACCTTTTTTACCTGATTTAGGTATTAAAAAAGTAGATGGAAAATATGAAATTGATCATAGATTAGATCAATCAATTGGTAAAATTTCTCCATTCTTTGGTCAATATGGAATATCTTTAAGAGCTATTACTTATATGACTTCTTTAGGTGGTAATGGAATGTTTAATGCATCTACAAAAGCTGTACTTAATGCCAACTATATAAGAGTTAGACTAAGAGATTATTTTGATGTTCCTTTTGATGGTTTATGTATGCATGAGTGTGTATTATCAGCTAAAACTTTAGCAAAAAATGGTGTTACTGCTATGGATATTGCAAAATACTTAATTGATTTTGGAATGCATGCACCAACAGTATATTTCCCTTTAATTGTAAAAGAAGCAATTATGATAGAACCTACTGAAACTGAAAACAAAGAAACTTTAGATATTTTTTGTGATCGTATGATTGAAGCTGTTAAATTAGCAAAAAAAGATCCAGAAGCATTTAAATCTTATCCTAAAACATGGGGTGTTTCTAGACCTGATGATACTTTAGCAATTAAAGAATTAAACGTTAGATCATCTCACTAATATAAAAGAGCGAAAGCTCTTTTGTATTAAAAAATAATTGAGACTTAAAATAAGTTTGATTTATTTTTTATTAAGGATTTGAAATGACAATGAAAGCAAAGAATTTTATGAGAAAACCAGAATGGTTGAGAAAAAAGATAAATTTTTCAGCTCAAAAAGAGATGGATCAATTACTAAATAAATCAGGTATTCATACAATTTGTCAAGAAGCTAGATGCCCAAATATTTCTGAGTGTTTTGCAAATAAAAATGCAACATTTTTAATTCTTGGAAATATTTGTACTAGACGCTGTACATACTGTAATGTAATGACGGGAAAACCTTTTGAGGTTAACCAAGATGAAATAGATCAAGTTACATTATCTGTTCAAAAACTAGGTCTTAAATATATTGTTATTACTTCTCCTGCTAGAGATGATTTAGCTGATGGTGGTTCAAATCAATTTTATAAAGTTACACAAGACATTTTAAAAAATGTTCCTGATGCAGAAGTTGAACTTTTAATTCCAGATTTTAAAGCAAAAACATCTTCTATTCAAATAGCTATTGATTCAGGTGCTGCAGTAATTGGACATAATGTTGAAACAGTTCCTTCTTTATACAAAATCAGAAAAGCTTCTACATATAAACGTTCACTTGATGTATTAAAACAGCTAAAAGATCTAGGTGGAGACAAAATCAAAACAAAAAGTGCTTTAATGGTAGGTCTTGGTGAAACGAAAGAAGAAATGATTCAAGTATTTAAAGATTTAAGAGAAGTTGGCTGTGATTTTTTAAGTATTGGTCAATACTTAGCTCCATCAGGAGAATATCAAGAAGTTAAAGAATATGTAAGTCCTGAAATCTTTGCTTTATATAAAAGAGAAGCTTTAGACTTAGGTTTTGAGTTTGTTCATTCAAGTCCATATGCAAGATCTTCTTATATGGCTCACGAATACAAGGGTAGAAAAACTAGCAAATAAAAGGATTAGTATATGTATGATGTAATTGTAATTGGAGCAGGACCTGCTGGTTATGAAGTAGCTTCGCTTTTAGGTGCTGCTGGTAAAAATGTTTGTATTATTGATAAGAATGAAGAGCGAATAGGCGGAACTTGTTTAAATGAAGGATGTATTCCTGCCAAAAACTTTTTAGAAACTTCTTCTTTTATGAAAAAATATGCGTATTTTAAAAATACAGGTTTAGATTTCACTTTCAATTCATTTGATATTGAGAAATTAAAGAAAAACACTGCCTGTTTAATTACAGACTTACGTTCAGGAATTAATGGCAAACTTAAAAAATCAAAAGTTGATGTTAAATATGGAATAGTTTCTTTTGTAGGAAAAACTACTATTAAAATATCAGGTGAAAATGAAGAAACTTTAAGCGCAGATAAAATTATCATTGCTTCTGGTTCATCTCATAGAGATCATCCATTAATGAATTTAGAAGATAATAAAATTTTATCTTCAAAAGAAGTGTTTTCATTAAATGAAATTCCTAAATCAATTTTAGTAATAGGTGGAGGAGCAATTGGTTGTGAGTTTGCATCATTTTTTTCAAGTCTAGGCTGTGAAGTTGAAATTGCAGAATTCACTGCAAGACTAGTTCCTATAGAAGATGACGATATTGCACGAACACTAAAAAGAGAATTAGAAAAACAAGGTATTAAAATTCATTTAAAAACAAATGTTACTGAGTATAAAGTTCTTCCTAAAGGTGTTGAAGTTACTATTGATTTAGGTAAAAAAATAGAAGTTAAAACTTATGAAAAAGTACTTATTTCAATAGGAAGAAATCCAAATACAAAAGATTTAGATTTATCAAGTGGAGATATTACAGAAGATAGAGGTTTTGTAGAAGTAGATTCAAATCATAGAAGTATTTCAAATAAAAATGTATATGCTATTGGAGATGTTATTAAAACTCCTGCTTTAGCTCATATTGCATATTATGAAGCAAAAAGAGTAGCGGCTATTATTTTAGGCAAAGAACCTATGAAAGAAAAAACTATTTTCCCTTCAGTTACATTTTGTACTCCCCAAATTGCTAGTATTGGTTTAAGTGAAAGAGAATTAAAAGAAACAGATATTAAATTTGATACTAAAAAGATATTTTTTAAAATAAATGGAAAAGCTAAAATAAAAGGTGATGATTCTGGTTTTGTGAAAATATTATCGGAAAAAGAAACAGGTAAAATTTTAGGTGCTGCTATTATTGGAAATGAAGCGACTGAATTAATTCATCAGTTTTTAATAGCTATAAATACTAATCAAACTGTAGATGATTTATCAAAAATGATTTTTGCACATCCTACTTTAAGTGAAACTATTTTAGATTTAGTTTCATCTCATTAGATCAAAAGAAAGATATTTTCTTTCTTTATGATAATTTTGGAAGTTTCCACTTCTGGAAGTGTGCCGTTAGCCTTAAAAAGAAAGCAAAAACAAATGTACTTAAGAGCGATAAAAAGTTAATTTGATTTATATAATCTAAAAAACTTATTATGCAAGCTATAACAATAGCGGTACTTGCATAAAAATCACTTGTTAAAAAAGCAGGAACTCTATTTACCATTATATCTCTAAGCGTTCCCCCTCCAATTGCAGTAATAATTGCTAACAGCAAAATACCAATAAAATTAAAACCTACATCAATTGCTAAAAGTGAACCAGAAATTGAAAATGATACTAAACCTACAGTATCACTTACTACAAAAGTAGTTTTACTCTCTAAATCTGTAATTTTATGAAGTTTAAAAATGATTGCAATAATTACTGTAGCTAAAACTAAAGATACAGGTAAATAATCTGTAAAAATAAAAGGTGATTTATTAGCTAAAACATCTCTTATTATTCCTCCCCCTAAAGCAGTTAAAAAAGCAGTTATTATAATTCCTAAAATGTCTAATTTATGGTGTACAGCTATTAAAAAACCAGATAAAGCAAATGAAATAATTCCAATTATATCTGTAACTTCTAGGGCAGTCATTTTGATCCTTCTTATTATATAAAAGTTTATCTATTTCTTAAAAAATAGATAAACCAGTTTTATTTGTAAAGAGTTCTAAAGCTTTTGTTCCAACTAAAGAATTTCCTTGTGCATTTAATCCAGGAGAATAAACACAAATAGACATAAGATTAGGAATGATAGCAACTATTCCTCCACCAACACCGCTTTTACCAGGTAATCCTACATGAAATGCAAAATCTCCTGAAGCATCATAATGACCACAAGTTAACATTAAAGCATTTATTCTTTTTGCTTTTGAAGAAGATACAAATACTTTTTTTGTAAGAGGATCTGTTCCTTGATTTGCTAAAAATAACATGGCCCTTGACAACTCTCTTGTGCTCATTGAAATTGAACAATGTTTAAAATATGTTTGTATTACATCCTCTACATTATTTGATATATTATTAAAACTCTTCATCATGTTAATTAGTGCAAAGTTTCTATATCCACTCTCAAGTTCAGAATTATAAACTTCTTTATCATAGACGATATTCTGATTATCTGAAATTTCTTGAATAAAATTCATTATTTTTGTAAAACTATCTTCTTTATATGCTGATCTTAATAAGTCAGTAATAACAATTGCACCTGCATTAATAAATGGATTTCTAGGAATTCCATTTTCGTGTTCTAATTGAACTAAAGAATTAAATGCATTTCCTGAAGGTTCATGACCTACATTTTTATATAACTCTTTTCCATATATTTCTAAAGCTTTCGTAAATGTAAAAACTTTAGAAATACTTTGAATCGAGAATTTATTTTCAACATTTCCAATGGTATATGTTTTTCCATCTAATAAATGTAAACACATTGAAAATTGTTCTTTTTTAACATTCTTTAAAGCTGGTATATAGTCCGCAACCTTCCCATCTTTTAGTAATGCTTGTATTTCTATTTCTATTTCTTCTAAAACTAAATTATAATTCATTTTCTTTCCTAAGCTCAAAAGTATAGCAAATAATTCTAATTTTTGATAAAAAACAATAAAATTTATAAAAAGTAATTGTAAAAATATGCTTAATTTAAGCTTGTTTTTAGTATACTGCAAAAAAATATTAACATAAAGAGTTAAAATGAGAGATATTAGAAATATAGCTGTAATCGCGCACGTTGATCATGGTAAAACTACATTAGTAGATGAATTATTAAAACAATCAGGTTCTTTCACTGCTCATCAAGAAGTAGAAGAAAGAGTAATGGATAGTAATGATATTGAAAAAGAAAGAGGAATTACAATTCTTTCTAAAAATACTGCTGTTGATTATGAGGGTGTAAGAATTAACATTATTGACACTCCAGGACATGCTGACTTTGGTGGAGAAGTTGAACGAGTTCTTAAAATGGTTGACTGTGTACTTTTATTAGTAGATGCTCAAGAAGGTGTTATGCCTCAAACTAAATTTGTTGTTAAGAAAGCTTTACAATTAGGTCACAGACCAATTTTAGTTGTAAATAAAATTGATAAACCAGGTTCTGATGCTGATAGAGTTGTTGATGAAGTATTTGACCTATTTGACCAAATGGGTGCTACTGAAGAACAATTAGAATTCCCAGTAATTTATGCAGCAGCTAGAGATGGTTATGCAAAACTTGCTTTAGAAGATGAAAATGTAAATTTAATTCCTTTATTTGACATGATCTTAAGAGAAGTTCCAAAACCAACTGGTTCTGATGATAATGGTCTTCAATTACAAGTATTTACTCTTGATTATGATAACTTTATCGGTAAAATCGGTATTGCTAGAATCTTTAATGGTACAATTTCTATGGGTGAAACTGTTACTTTAGTTAAAGCTGATGGTGAAAAAGTTAAAGGTAGAGTTACTAAACTTATCGGATTTAAAGGTATCGAAAGATTCGATATTGATAAAGCTGGAACTGGTGATATTGTTGCTGTTGCAGGTTTTGAAACAATTGACGTTGGTGATTCTTTATGTGATCCTACTAACCCAATGCCTTTAGACCCTATGCACATTGAAGAACCTACATTATCTATTACTTTCCAAGTAAATGATTCTCCACTAGCTGGAACAGAAGGTAAATTCATTACATCAAATAAAATTGATGAAAGATTAGCTGCTGAAATGAATACTAATATTGCTATGAGTTATGACCAAATTGGTGAAGGTAAATTCAAAGTAAATGGTAGAGGTGAGTTACAAATTTGTATCCTTGCTGAAAATATGAGAAGAGAAGGTTTCGAATTTTGTATTGGTAGACCAGAAGTAATTATTAAAGAAATTGATGGTGTTAAAATGGAACCATTCGAACATTTAGTAATTGATACTCCTGACGAATTTACTGGAACAATTATTGAGAAATTAGGAAAAAGAAAAGCTAACATGACTAATATGATCCCAATGGGTTCAGGTTATACTAGATTAGAATTTGAAATTCCTGCTAGAGGATTAATCGGTATTAGAACTGAGTTCTTAACTGATACTAAAGGTGAAGGTGTAATGAATCACTCTTTCTTAGACTTCAGACCTCATTCAGGTGTTGTTGAATCTAGAAAATATGGTGCTTTAGTTTCTATGGAAGCTGGAGAAGCTGTTGGTTATTCAATCTTCAACTTACAAGACAGAGGGATTATGTTCATTAAACCTCAAGATAAAGTTTATAACGGAATGGTAATTGGACAACATGCTAAATCTAATGATTTAGATGTTAACCCAGTTAAAGCTAAACAACAATCAAATGTTAGATCATCTGGTGCTGATGAAGCTATTAAATTAGTTCCACCTAAAAACATGGGTCTTGAAAATGCACTTGAGTGGATTGAAGACGATGAATTAGTTGAAGTTACTCCTATCTCTATTAGAGTTAGAAAAAGAGAACTAGATGCTAATATGAGAAAAAGAACTGCTAAAAAGACTAAGTTCGCTTAGTAAGATTATTTAAATAATCTTATAGGGGGGAAGGGCTTTTAGCTCTTCCCCTTTTTTTATGTCCAAAAAAATCAAGAAAAGCAGAAAAGGGAATAAATGTCAAAGGGCATGTTGAAGTTTATAAAAATAAAAAATATATAGGAGATTATTTTCTCCTATAAAAAGGAGAAAATATGAAAGATTATATAATAGTAGCTAGTATAGAATTATCTATAATAGCTACATCGTTTTTTGCTATAAGCAACTAATATATCCTAAAATAATATTCTAAAATAAAGTATTTTTATAGAAAAATACTTTTTATTTTAGATTTTATTTTTGTTAAACCTAACCTTACTCCTGAGTATCTCATAACTTTTGCCACAGCTTTCCATTTATCTTTATCGTAACATGGATTTTTACAAGATCTGCATTTTGGTTTGATTTCTTGAGGACAATCTATTAATCTATTATGAGAATAAGATACAGTTTCAAAACATTTATCACATAATTTAATTTCATAATCATATGTTTTATCTTTAAATTTTAATTTTACATTTCTAAATATTGAATTTTCATGTTTATTTCCAGAACAATACATATTAAAGAACTTATTTACTGTTAAAACTTCTGAATCAAATTTATTTGTGTCCATTTATACTCTTTTCTATTTCTATGAGTATTTTCATATAAAAACAGAAAATTTGCATTGATTCTTATCAAAGATGATAAGATATACAATAAATAATAAATAATAAATAATAAATAATTTAATATTAACTAATATTTATTATTGTAATCTCAGAACTAGCTCCTAAACGCATAGGAGGTCCCCAAAAACCTGTTCCTTTGTTAATATATATTTGAGTACTTTCATTGTGCTGATGCAATCCTCTGACATAAGGTTGCTGTAGTTTTACTAATAAGTTAAATGGAACTATTTGTCCACCGTGAGTATGTCCTGATAGTACTAAATCAACAGATGTTGGTACTTCTTCTATGAACTTAGGTTGATGGGCTAAAAGAACTGTAGGTGAATTTTCTATATCTTTTAATGCTTTCTTAATATCTGGAAGATAATCTTCATATCTATATCCAAAAACATCATATACACCAGCTAGATTAAAACCTTTATCTTTTTCACCTATATATACATTTTCATTTTCTAAAACTCTAATATTAAGTTTTTTAATATATAAAATTATTTCATTTATATTGTGAAAATATTCGTGGTTACCTACAATAAAATATGTCCCATATTTACTTTTTAAGTACTCTAATTCATCTAAAGCATCTTTTGCATACTTCATACTTGTATCTACTAAATCACCAGTAATTACAATTATATCGGCATCTAAAGTATTAATTTTATTAACCATTGTTTTTATAAAAGCTTGATCTATTAAACCACCAATGTGAACATCTGAGATTTGAATTATTTTATATTCTTGATTTAAGTTTTTTATTTTAACATCAATATTTTCTAAAACATAGTTTTTTGCATTGTATATAGCTTTTGAAGAAAGTGCAGTAGCAGCTCCTAAAGCTGTAATATCTAAAGACTTTTTAAAGAACTTTCTTCTTGATATCTTCATAGGTATTTTATTTATAGTTAAAGTAGATATATCATAGAAAAGACTTGTTACAAAGAGTACAAATATTAATCCTAAAGGAAGAGAAAGTAAAAAAAATATTTCATTATTTACATTTGGATAATATCTTACAAGCATATAAGATAAAACTCCAAAAAGGTTTAATATTAAAAAATAGTTTAGAGATTTTTTTGCTTTTAAAGAAAAATCTAATTTATTAATAAATCTTTTTGAAATATATAAAGATAAAAGAGACAAAAGACCTAAAAATATACTTGCAAAGATTAAAAATCTCATCTTTTATCCTTTATTTATCTAAAGTTTTAATTGATTCTTTTATTGAGTTTATTAAAACATCTATTTCTTCTTTTGTTTGTGTGAAGTGAATAGAAATTCTTAGCCAACCTGGTTTCTCACCTAAATCAATTTGATCTTTTAAACCTAATAAATCATGACCATAAGGTCCAGCACAAGAACAACCTGCTCTTGTTTGAACTCCTGAATCTTTTGATATTAAATCACAAATTTTATAAGGATCTAACGTTCCTATATTAAACGATACAATTCCTATATTTTTAGAGTCGTGGTTTCCATAAATTTTAGAATCTGGTATTTGTTTTAATTCATTTAGGAAGTAAGTATATAGTTCTAATTTTCTTTTTTCAATAAAGTTAAAACCAATTTCATTTCTTAACTGATATGCAAAAGAGGCTTTTATTAATTGTAAAATTCCTGGAGTACCTGCTGTTTCTCTAGCTACTAAATTATTATCAAAAATTTGATTTTTTTTATTAACATAAAGAACAGTTCCCCCACCTGCAAAAGTAGGTGCAATTGAAGTATCTATGAATTCATTTCTAATTACTAATAAACCACAACTTCCAGGTCCTCCTAATAATTTGTGAGGTGAAAGATACATTACATCATAGTATTCACAGTCTACATTCATATATGAAGATGAAGCTGCTGCATCAAAAGCTATTAATGCATGATATCTTCTTAATAATATTGCTATTTTTTTATATGGTGTTATTATTCCTGTTACATTAGAAGCGATACAAAAAGAGCCGATCATTTCTCGACCTTTATTCTCTTTTAGAACTTCTTCTAAATAAAGTAAATCAACTAGGCCTTCATCATTTAAAGGAATTCTAATAACTTCACATAAAGCTTCTCTAAAAGAAACTTCATTTGAATGATGCTCATAAGGACCTACAATTACTAAAGGTAATAAACTCTTATCAACACTTATATTAAATCTTTTTTTTGTAGCTGGAGGGATATATAATCCTATTAATTCTTGGAATTTTTTAATAGCTCCAGTTGCACCGCAACCTGATGGAATAATTGAAAAGTTCTTAGTAACCTCTAAAGATCTATGAAGTGAATTTAAAGCTTCATCATAAATATCATTAGTTTTTGAAGCCATAGATGCTTCTTTTGAGTGAGTATTTGCATATGTTTCTAATACATCATACATTCTAGTTTCAATTTGTCTAAAGCCTAAACCTGAGGCTGTATAATCAAAATATAGTTTTTTATGTTTTCCAATAGTATTGTATCTCAGGAAATTAAGTGTATCAGTATTATCGTTCAAAAAGTTTTTGTAGATTTTATTCATTAATTCTTCTTATTATAAATATTAGTTGACATTATACAGTAAATAATTTATATTCCTTTTAATTTTATTATTAGCTTTTGTAAATAATTTATATATTAAATATATTATTTTTTTAATGATTTTTAAAAGATAGTATATAAATACAAATATTAATTAAAATTAATTTAGTTTAGGATTATAAAAAATAGAGAAAAATCTCTATTTTTTACGATATATCTTTAGCTTCCCAATGTGGAAAGTGTTTTCGTACAAGTGCATTAAATTCAAGTTCGAATTCAGAATATTCACTTGGTGTAGATTTTGAAGAAGATTCTGATTTTTTAACTATCATTCCTGCTCCTACTGTGTTATTTGAAACTCTATCAATAATTACAAATGAACCCATTGTTTTAATGTGATCATATGAATCATAAGCTATTTTTTGATTTAAAGATAATTTAACATGTGCAATTTCATTTAAATTTAAAGTATTACAAGCTGTTTGTTCTAAAGTATTTACATCAGTTTTATAATAAAAAGAATCAATAGTAGCTGTTGTTACAGTAGCTGCTCTTTTAATATAATATGAAGTTCCTTTTGTTAATGGTTTTTCATCCATCCAAACAATATTTACATCAAAAGTATCAGAAACATCTGCTTGTTCATCACTTTTAACAATAACATCACCTCTAGAGATATCAATCTCATCTTCTAGTGTTAATGTAATTGCCATTTGTGCATATGCATATGGTAAGTTACCATCATATGTAACAATTTCTTTTACTCTTGAGCTTTTACCAGATGGTAAAACAGTAATAGAGTCACCAACATTGATTATTCCAGCTGCAATAGTTCCACAAAAACCTCTAAAGTTCAAATTAGGTCTATTTACATATTGAACAGGCATTCTAAAGTGAGATAAATCTCTATCAGATGAAATCTCTAGAGTTTCAAGAGTACTCATTAAAGTCAAACCTTTATACCAAGGTGACTTATCACTTAGATTTACTACATTATCACCATTTAAAGCAGATAATGGAATCATAGTAATATCGCTAGTTAATCCAATTTCATCAGCAAACTCTTGATACTCAGATACTATTTCTTCATATCTTTCTTCTGAGAAGTCAACTAAATCCATTTTATTTATAGCAATAATTAAATGTTTTATTCCTAGAAGTTTAGTAATAAAACTATGTCTTCTTGTTTGTGTTTGAACACCATATCTAGCATCAATTAAAATAATTGCTAAATCTGCTGTACTTGCACCTGTTGCCATATTTCTTGTATATTGTTCATGTCCTGGAGTATCTGCAATAATGAATTTTCTTTTGTCTGTTGCAAAATATCTATATGCAACATCAATAGTAATTCCTTGCTCTCTTTCGCTTTGTAAACCATCAACTAATAGTGCTAAATCAAATTCACCATCAGTAGTTCCGCTTTTTATAGAATCTTTTTTAATAGCAGCTAATTGATCTTCAAAAATCATTTTAGAATCATGCAAAAGTCTTCCGATTAAAGTAGATTTTCCATCATCAACACTTCCACAAGTAATAAATCTTAATAATTCTTTATTTTCATGCTCTTTTAAATAACTTTCAATATCAGAAGCTATCTTTGTTTCTTGAATGCTCATTTTAAAAATATCCTTCCATTTTTTTCTTTTCCATTGATCCGGCTGAATCATTATCAATAACTCTACCTTGTCGCTCGCTAGTTTTTGTTAATAACATTTCTTGAATAATTTCAGGTAATGTTGAAGCTGTCGATTCAACTGCTCCTGTTAAAGGATAACAACCAAGTGTTCTAAATCTAACTGATTCCATTTTAGGAACTTCGCCTTCTTTAAGTGGCAATCTATCATCATCAACCATTATTTTAACGCCATCTCTCTCAACTACAGGTCTTTTCTTAGCAAAATATAAAGGAACAATAGGAATACCTTCAAGGTAAATATATTGCCAAATATCAAGTTCAGTCCAATTTGAAAGAGGGAATACTCTAATTGATTCACCTTTTTTTACACGTGAATTATAAATATTCCATAATTCTGGTCTTTGGTTCTTTGGATCCCATCTATGTTTTTCATCTCTAAAAGAATAAATTCTCTCTTTTGCACGAGATTTTTCTTCATCTCTTCGAGCTCCTCCAAAAACAGCATCAAACTTCCATTTATTTAAAGCTTGTTTTAGACCAGCTGTTTTCATAATATCAGTGTGAACTGCGCTTCCATGAGTAAATGGTCCAATTCCTTGATCCACTCCATCTTGATTAGTATGAACTAAAAGCTCAAAACCTAATTTTTTTTGCATTTGATCTCTGAACTCAATCATTTCTTTAAATTTCCATGTAGTATCTACATGAACTAAAGGAAAAGGAAGTTTTGCTGGATAAAAAGCTTTTTGAGCTAAATGTAACATTACTGCTGAATCTTTTCCTACTGAATATAACATTGCAGGATTATCAAACTCTGCTATTACTTCTCTCATAATATGTAAAGATTCTGCTTCTAATTGTTTTAGATGTGTTAATCGTTCTGTACTTATCATTTTTTCTCCTTATTTTATATGTAATCCACATTCTTTATGTTCTGGATTTTCCCACCACCATCGTCCACTTCTAATATCTTCGCCAGCTTTCACTGGCCGTGTACAGGGTGCACATCCAATTGATGGATAACCTTGATCATGAAGTTTGTTATATGGAACTTTATTTTCTTTAATATAATCCCAAACTTTTTTTTCATTCCATAATAAAAGTGGATTTACTTTTATTACATCATTTGCTTCATCAAATTCTATAATGTCAAGACTTTCTCTTGTTATACTTTGATCAGCTCTAAGACCTGTAATCCAAACCTTAAGAGGTTTTAATGCTCTTTTTAAAGGTTCTATTTTTCTAATAAAACAACAAGTTTTTCTATTTTCTATTGATTCATAAAAACCATTTATTCCTTGAGTCAAATAAAGATCTTGAACAGCTTCAGTTTTTGGAAAAAATACTTTTACTTTTGTTCCATATTTTAGATTTGTAGCATCCATTACTGAATAAGTTTCTGGATGAAGTCTTCCTGTATCTAAAGTGAAAATATGTGCATTCTTATCAATTTCAAGCATCATATGAGTTAGAACTTGATCTTCTGCTCCAAAAGATGACGATAAAGCTGCTAAATCTCTATACTCTTTTAAAAAATACTCAAGCACATCTTCTGGACTTGAATCTTTAAATTGTTTGTTTAATTCTTCTATATTCATGTTTTTCCTAAATTTGGTAATCATTAGATGGAGGTTTTATTTTTCCATAATCTATTTTATTCCAAGCTCTTTCATGGAAATAATATAAAATCATTTTTGTAAATAGCTCAATTGAACCAATAGAAGCTGCCATTTTTAAATCACCTGTAATAAAATAAGAGATTATTACAGTATCAAGTGTTCCAACAGTTCTCCATGAGATTGTTTTAACTATTGACCTTGAAGCTTTTTCTTTCATATCTTTCCTTTAAGAAGAAGAGTTTTACTCTTCTTCAATACCGTATAAACCAGCAGATAAATATCTTTCACCTGTATCACATAAAATTGTAACAATAGTTTTTCCAGCATTTTCAGATCTACTGGCAATTTCTCTTGAAACAAATACATTAGCACCAGATGAAATACCTACTAATAAACCTTCATTTTTTGCTAAGTCTCTTGAAGTTTCAATTGAATCTTCATTTGATACTTGAACAACTTCATCATAAATAACTGTATTTAAAACTTCAGGTATAAATCCTGCTCCAATTCCTTGAATCTTATGAGGTCCTGGTTTTCCACCTGATAATACAGGAGAAGCTTCAGGCTCAACTGCAATAATTTGAATATCAGGATTATGTGCTTTTAAAACTTCAGCAATTCCAGTAATAGAACCACCAGTACCAATAGCTGCAACTAAAATATCAACTTTACCATCAGTATCTGCTAAAATTTCTTTTGCAGTTGTTAGTCTATGAATCTCAGGATTTGCAGGATTTGCAAATTGTTGAGGAACAAATGAATTTGTAGTTTCTGCCGCTAATTCATTTGCTTTATCAACAGCACCTTTCATACCTTTTGCAGGTTCAGTTAAAACTAATTTTGCACCTAATGCTTTTAATAATTGACGTCTCTCTATACTCATTGAAGAAGGCATAGTAAGAGTTAAATTTAAACCAAAAGCAGCGCAAACAGAAGCTAATGCAATACCAGTATTTCCAGAAGTTGGTTCAAAAATTACAGTATCTTTAGTAATTAGACCTTTATCCATTGCATCTTTTATCATATTTAAACCAATTCTATCTTTTACTGAATGTGTAGGATTCATGAATTCACATTTACCTAAAACTGTAGTATTATTAATACTTGCATTTTGTAATTTAACAAGTGGAGTATTTCCAATTAAATCTGTAACATTATTTGCATATTTCATTTTATTTCCTTTTATTGTGTTCTTTTAATTATAAATTTATTTCTCTTAAATTATATAGAATAATGAAGATTCTCATTAAATTTTTCTAAATACTTATCAAGTTCATTTAAATTTAACTCAAATAATTTCTGTGTTTTTTCTTTTACTTCATCAAAAAAGATATCTAATATTGGATTTGAACATTTATTATCTGCTATTTTCAGATCATCCTCAAGAACAAGTAAAATTTCTAATACAGTAATATCTGAGGCATTCCTTGCTAAATGATAACCACCTTTTGAACCTCTTACAGAAGTAACTAATTCAGCTCGTCTTAGTTTGCTTAATAATTGCTCCAAATAATTCTGAGGAATGTTCGCAATATTAGAGATTTCTCTTATTTGCATTGGTTTATCATTTGTGTTTTTTGATAATTCATGCATGGCTGTTAAACCATACACGCCTTTTGATGAAATTAATGGCATTTTTAAATCCTAATTAAGTGCTTGATTTAAATCTTTTATTAAATCAAGTGTATTCTCTAAACCAATTGAAAGTCTAATAGTTACAGGGTTAATTCCAGCAGCTAGAAGTTCTTCTTCATTCATTTGAGAATGTGTTGTTGAAGCAGGGTGAGTAATTAATGATTTAGAATCACCAATATTCACAACTACGCTAAACAGTTTTGTTGAGTCAATAATTCTTCTAGCTTCTTCATATGTATCTACTTCAAATGAAATAAGACCAGATGATTTTCCATCTTTAAAATATTTTTGTGCTTTATCGTAATAAGCATTTGATTTTAAACCAGGGTAAGATACTTTATTAACTTTATTATGTGTTTCTAAAAATTCTGCTACTTCTTGCGCATTAGAAGAGTGTTTATCTAGTCTTAAAGATAAAGTCTCTAAACTTTGAATTAATAACCACGAATTATGAGGAGATTGAACTGCACCTATATCACGTGCTAGTGCTAATCTAGCTCTTAGAGTAAAGTTAGGTAATGGAACATCTACATATACTAAACCATGGTAAGAAGGATCAGGATTTACAAAATCTGGGTATCTACTAGCATTATCTTTAAAAAATGATGCTAAGTTATCTCTTTCAACTATGATTCCACCAATTACTGTTCCAGATCCTGAAGTATATTTTGAAGTTGAATGAACAACTACATCTACACCTTTTGAAATTGGATTAAATAAAGCAGCAGTTGCTACTGTATTATCACATATAGTAAGAACACCTCTATTTTTTGCTATATCTACTATTTTTTCAATATCAGCAATAGCAACTTGAGGATTTGATAAACTTTCAAAGAATATCGCTTTTGTTTTATTATCAATTAATGAATCTAAGTTAGATGCATCGTCTGATTTAAATATTCTAGCTTCTATTCCAAATCTTTTAATAGTATGAGTTAATAGAGTAACTGCACCACCATATAATTTATCAGAGATAACAATATTATCACCAGCAACAGCTACATTAACAATTGCATAAAAAATTGCACTTTGTCCAGAAGAAGTACATAAAGCTGCTGCTCCACCTTCAAGTTGTGCAAACCTTTGCTCTAAAACATCAGTAGTTGGATTATTTAATCTTGTGTAAATAGGACCTAATTCTTTTAATGCAAATAAATTCGCAGCATGTTCTGAATCTCTAAAAGCGTATGCAGTAGTTTGTGCAATAGGAACGCTCATTGAACCATAACCTTCTTTTTTATCATATCCAGCATGTAATGCAATCGTTTCTTTTTCCATGTTCTTCTCCCTTTTTAATTTTTATACTTTTTTTATATGAGAAGTATAGAGTTTTTAAAAGATTATGTCAAGTATTTTAATCATGTTTATTTTACTTGTGATTAAACATGAGGCAATAAAAGATTTTATATAGATATCTATATCCTAATAATAGGGACTTAAGTCTAAAATTAAAGATTATTTACATAAAAAAGAATTTAGTATAAATATGTTGTTTTCGATA
>JABSON010000220.1 GCA_013215915.1 Campylobacteraceae bacterium
CCATACTTGCTCAATGCTTGAGAACGTGTGAGTTCTCCTTGTTCTATTTCTCGAACTACTTCCAACTTAAAAGACATCGGATAGTCTTTTTGAGTACGCTTTACATAATTAGTCTTCATTACACTTAAAATTTAGTGTAACGCTATTTCAGGACGAGACATTATATTTTAATTTTAAATTGGTGTTTCGCTAAAAATTAATAAAACTGCTATTAAAGAAGAAGAAAACAGTAAAAACTACTTAAGTAAAATTCTATACTTTAATAAGCGTCATTTTTATATCATCATAAGATATTTTTCCATCTAATTTAGTAAATATTGGCTTTAATCTAATATTACCATCTTCTGAAAAATCTTCTTCATTCTTATTTTCTTTGATTTCTTCAATTGCTGAATTTACAAGATTAATAGTTGTTAGATTTGGCATATATTTTGATATATCAAAATCTACCTCATCTTTTTTAATTAAAATAAGATGATTCATAATAGTTGATACTGAAAAGCCAGCATTCTTAGCTAAGATAACTAATGTTGATGATTCTTCTATTAGATTTTTTGTTTTAATATGGTTTGCCATTTTTTCTTCAATTTTAGGCTCAGCTGCTAATAAAACTTTTTCTTTGTTTATCTCTTTTTCATCTATTAAACCACCAAGTCTTTGAATATATGATAAATGAATAGCACCAAGTTGGTTTTCTTCATAAGCTAGTATTTTATCACTTGCTTTTTGTGATGCTTGTTTGATTCTAGAGTCAATACTTAAAATCAAAGGATCAACAGATAATGCAGTATCATTAAATCCCATTAGTTTAAGACCTTCTATGCTTTTAATTCTTGATAAAGCAACATAACCTTGCCCTACTTCAAATGTTTTAGATAAATCTATTTGTGCAGCATCTAAAGTCATACCTTGTGATTTATGAATAGTAATAGCCCAAGCAAGTTTTAGAGGTATTTGAGATATTTTAGCTTGTACTTTACCTTTATCATTCTCAACGCTCCAATCTTCAAATTCTACTTTTATTATATGACCACTTGATAGTTTTACAATTGGAAGTTTCATCTCATCTTTTGAGAAATCAATTACTACTCCTGTTGTTCCATTAATATAATACTTTTCAGGATTATTTTTAATAAACATTACAACAGCATCTTTTTTTAATGTAAGTTCTTCTTGCACTAAAGCAGATTTAAATAGTTTTTCTATATTTGTTTTTGCACCTTGAGATGTATACTTAAAAGTACGTGATTGGGTATTAAGATTTATTAACTCATCATTGTTAATTCTATCTACATCCATATTATGAGTATAAAGTTTTGTAGGAGTAAAATCTATGTCTAAATCTTTTTGATATCTTGAATTCAAGATATCATGAGATCTTTGTGATACTGTTCCGCTTCTTATTTCATCTAAAACAAAAATAAGTTGATTATCATCTTGCCTAAACTTTTTTTCTAAATAACAAGTTTGTAAATCAAGTTCTTTCCAAGAAGGACTTTGCCAAGCAAATCTTTTACCATCTGCATTTTTAGATATTGGAGGTAATTGAAAGAAGTCACCTGATAGTACTACTTGAATACCAGCAAATGGTTCATCACTTTGTTTAAAAGCTCTTAAAATTTGATCAATTGCAGAAAAAACATTAGGACTTACCATTGAAATTTCATCTATTATTAATATTTTTAGTTTTTTGAATCTTGTTTGTAGATATTTTTTATCTAATAAATTTGAAATAAAAGCCTCATCTATAGTATCTCTTATTCCTAAGCTAAAAAAAGAATGAATAGTTTGACCATTTAAATGTGAAGCCGCAATTCCTGTAGGAGCTACAATAGTAGGAAGTATTTTTCTTGATTTTAAATATATAATAAATTCATTTAATATATGAGTTTTACCAGTACCTGCTGATCCTGTTAAAAAAACATTATGACCAGATTTTAGTATTTTAAGAGCTGTTTCTTGCATTGTTAACCTATCGCTTAATATTTATAAGCTTTATAATTTTATTAAGAATTATAGCGTATATAAACAATATAAATATTTAGGAAGATGAATAAATTTATCATTTTCTCTCTTGTCTCTTTTTTCTTTTTTCTTTTTTAAAACAAAGATGCAAGAAAAAGAGAGAAAATTCTATTTGTTAGTAAAAAAAGAGCTAAGGCAGAAGCCTAAGCTCTTTATAGTAATATTTTCTATTGTATTAGACATTATTTATAAGTTCTTAAACTCGAAAGTACTCAAAACTTCTTATGAAGAACAAGAAACAAAAGAAACACCGGCCAGATCAAAAAACTGTGATGGTTTTAATCTATAGTATTTATCCTCAACTTCTTTTGATTGCTCTGCATATGGATTATTCATTACATCTTGAAGTTCTTGAATTAAATCATACTCACCTTCATTAGCTTGAGTATATGCAGGTACTAAGAACCATTCTCTTAAAATGTATTTTGGATTAACTAGTTTCATTTCTTTTGATAATTCTTCACGTTCTTTAAGAGATATACTTTCTCCCTTATCAAAACAAACAAGATCTTGCCATCTTTTAAACCAAGAGAACCAACGTTTTTCTATATCTTTATTTGTAGTAATGTCATTATAAAAACTTTTTTTCAAAGCTTCTAATGAAGAAGGAAGATCTGATAACTCTCTATAAAAAATAGTATAATCAACAGAAGTTTGAATCATAAGTATTTCTAGATCAGAATGTAATTCTTTATCAAAAGTTTTAAGTCCAAGTTTACAAGCCCACATCTTTTGCATTTTTTTATCAATTAAATCAGAAAAACCATTTCTAATCTCTTCTAATAAAACTAATTGTGTAGGATGAGATTTTAGTAAAGGCTGTAATGCGTAACAAAACATATTAAAGTTTTGCTGCGCTGCTTTGTTTTGGTGTAAGAAAGAAAAATGCTGTCCTCCACTTGTCCAAGGCTGATAGAAGGGGTCAAATACATCACAGAATCCAAATGGTCCATAATCTAAAGTAAATCCTCCTGCTGCACAGTTATCACTATTAAAGTTACCTTGAGCATATCCAACACGAACCCAATTTACAATAAGTGAAGATAACCTAGTTCTAAACTCAGTCGCAAGTAATAATACTTTTTCTGCTATATCAAGACTATTATCTATATTAGCACTATACTCACGATCAATAAGATGTAATACAATCTTTTCTAACTCTTCATATGCTTTTTCATGTTCATTTTTTCTAGCACGTCTTGCAAAAAGCTCAACTTGACCAACACGAAGAAAAGAAGGTGCTACCCTAGTTGAAATAGCAACTAACTCATGAATCATTCTATCTGGATCTTTTGAGTAAGAACCTTCTGAAAACCATGGTCTTTGAACCAACTCAGATTTTGAAGTAAATAAAGATAAAGACCTTGATGTAGGAACTCCTAAAGCATGCATATGTTCTTGTGCAAGAAATTCTCTAACAGAAGATCTTAAAACTGCCCTACCATCTGCACCACGGCAGTATGGTGTTTTTCCAGCACCTTTTAATTGCATTTCCCAACGCTTACCATTTAGTACTGCTTCAAGAACTGAAAGTGCACGTCCGTCACCATATCCATTTCCAGTTTGGAATGGGCATTGAGCATAATATTCAGTTCCATATATAGAAAGAGCATAACCACTTGCCCAGCCAAATTTTCTAATAGGTTCTGGTGCATTTGACATATCACCTGAGAACATACTTACAAAATCAGCTGATGTAGCCAAAGAATCAGCAAAACCTAATTCTTTAAATAAGGTTTTACTATGTGCAATATATATAGGGTCTTTTATTGCTGTTGTTTTTACAGGTACATAGTGTCCAGAAAATACCTGTCTAGGCTGATAGTCAAGACCATTTTCTTTTGCATCAGGATCTTTATTTAGTGTATCCTGAAGTGAGTAATCTACAAAAGCTGCTAAATCATTTAGTGTTTTTACAGTTTTTCGGTTTTCTTTTATTTCATTCATATATATTCCTTAAAATCAGAAGAAGTGTAAACTTAATTATTTTTTATAATTAATACCTTATCGTTTTGATTTTATCATAAAAGATTTATTACTTTATTATAAAAGCAAAACAATCTTAGGGCCTAAGGTTTTCTTTAGACAAGGTTTTTTAGGACTACACGAGAAAAGGATTCTATATTTTAAAAGAAGAAAAGAATTAATGATGATCAGTACTTTCAAATATTTACTCAGCTGATTGTTTAAGGAAACCTTGAAATAAATGATTGTTTTTGTCTTTATAAAAGTATTTACTTCTTTTATATTAGTGAAGTTTTTTAAATCATTAATATAAATAGTAAAATGATTTGCACAAAAACCATAAACATAAAACCAAGATATATATTTACTAATTTCATATAAATATTTATAAGTTTTATATGAAATATTCCAATGTTTACCTGAATAAATAAGTTCAGAACTTTTTAATACTTTAGATGGAATTTCTTTTATAATATTTTTTAAGATAACTTGTATCTCTTTATCAAAAGATGTAAGTTTTTATTCACTTATAAATTTTTTTCTTCAA
>JABSON010000221.1 GCA_013215915.1 Campylobacteraceae bacterium
ATCATTTAGAGTAATAAAAGAAGATAATAAAATAACTATTGACCTTCCTTTAATTCTAAAATAACTACTTATTTTTTATAAACAGAGATAATAATAAAGCACTTAAAGGTACTACAAATAAACCTAATAAATATGCAGGTGCAAAAAATAGTTTATTATTAGTTAGATAAAAAAATCCAATAATTAAAACAGCATAAGATGCTAATCTATATACAGAAACAAATGTTCCAATACCAGAAACAGTATTTTTAAAAGAATTCTGCTTAACTCTATCTTTTTCTTCTTTTAATATAGTTTTTATCTCATCTGCTGATAACTCTTTAGATTCTTCATTTATAATATCATCTGAGTATAAATCAAAAGGATCATCTAATTCATCAAGTTTATCTCTTTGTCCTAAATTATTCTCATTAAGGTCTAAATTGTCTAATCTTTTAGCTACATTGTTTTTAAATGAAAAAAATGTAGCTAAAGAAATTACTAAAGAAGAAATAAATGCAATTTGAGTATTTAATAAAAATAATGGATTTTCTTGAAAATAAGAAAAAACAATAAGAATAAAATCTACTATAAAAAAGATTCTTGCATATGTACTAATCGTCTTTATCATCTCGTCCATCATCTCCATATTTTGCTCTATGAGCATATCTTGGATCATCTTCTAATTCTTTAAGACCTTTTTGAGCTTTTTTATATGCTTTATACACATTAGAAATAGCAGCAGCTACACCCCAAAAAATACCAAGTCCTAAAGTCCAAGACTCACCTGTCCAAGATTTTAATAATACTCCAATACCAACACCTATGGCAACAGCCACAACCATAGAAATACCTAATGATAAGTTTTCTAAGGCTTCTAATTTACCTAAATGCTTAGGTTTTTTATCTTTTTCTTCCATTTTATCCTCTTAATCTAAATATGAACAACAATAATCACTTATTATTATAACTTTAATGTCAAAACTAGAATTAGCTTTAACATTAAAAGATTCGCCACTTTTATATGAAGTAAAGAAGTCTTCACCTTCAAGTTTAACTTCAACACTTCCTTCAATAATTTCCATTAATTCAGCTTTGCCTGTTCCAAAGTTATACTCTCCAGGATTCATAATTCCTAAAGAAAGTTCATCACCCTCTTTAGATATAAAAGATCTTGAAGTAACATTACCATCAAAATAAATATTAGCTTTTTTTATTAGTTCAACATTCTTAAAAGACTTCATTTTCTTCCTTATTTTAGTTTAGACATAACTTCTTGTGCAGCTTTAATACACTCATTAATCATATCATCAGACATTACAGTTGATATAAAACCTGCTTCATATTGAGAACAAGCAAAATAAAAACCTTTTTTAAGCATTTCATTATGGAATTTAGCAAAATAATCAAAATTACAAAGTCCAACATCTTTAAAGTTTTTAGGCTCATTTTCGCAGAAAAAGAATCCAAACATAGAACCTCTAGTATTTACTTGTAAAGAAATTCCATTATCATTTGCAGCTTTTTTAAATCCATTTGTTAGTTTTACAGCTTTTTTATTTAAAGAAGCATAAACTTCTGGATTTGCTTTTAGTTTTTTTAATGAAACTAAACCAGCACTCATAGCAACAGGATTTCCACTTAGAGTTCCAGCTTGATAAACTGTACCATCTGGAGATAAGTGATTCATGATAGAAGCTGATGAAGCAAATGCTCCAACAGGCATACCAGCACCAATTACTTTACCAAAAGTAATAATATCAGCTTTTGTATCTACTGTTCCACTTGCCCCTGTTAAAGATGCTCTAAATCCAGTCATTACTTCATCAAATATTAATAATGCACCATGTTCATCACATAAGTCTCTACAAACTTTTAAGAAGTCTTCGTTTGCTGGAATTAATCCCATATTACCTGCAATTGGTTCAATAATAATACAAGAAATATCAGATGAGTTTTCAAAACATTTTTTTAAGTCTTCAATATTGTTATATTCACTTAATAATGTATGTTTAATTAAATCAGCAGGAACTCCTGGTGAACTTGGGCTTCCAAATGTAGCAAGACCAGATCCAGCTTGTACTAATAAAGAATCAGAATGACCGTGGTAACATCCTTCAAATTTTAAGATATCATCTTTTCCAGTAACACCTCTAGCAAGTCTAATAGCTGACATAACAGCTTCAGTTCCAGAACTTACAAATCTTACTTTATCTATATAATCATACATATCAGTAATCTCAGAAGCAAGACTAGTCTCTAATAATGTAGGAGCTCCAAATGATAAACCTTTTTTACAAGTTGCAATTACAGCTTCTTCAATGTCTTTATCACAATGTCCAAAGATTAAAGGACCCCAAGATTGTACAAAATCTAAGTATTTATTTCCATCAATATCAAAAAGATAAGCACCCTCACCTCTATCAATAAAAGGTGGTGTTCCTAATACTCCTTTAAAAGCTCTAACAGGAGAATCAACTCCTCCTGGAATTACTTCTTTTGCTTCATTATATGCATTTAGTGATTTTTCAAACATTTGTTATCCTATAAATTTTATTCTTATATTTTAAAAGCATTATTGTACTATAATTTCGTTTATGAAAGAGATTTTAAGCGCAATAATTTTAGTTATATTAATTCATTTAATAATATTTTACCAATTCAATAAAACTATTATAAACAATAATAATATAAGCAGTAAGATAAATAAAGAAATTCAGAAAAAATCAAATATAAAATATGTAATATTAAAAAAGAAACATAAAATAGTGAGTAAAAAAACTGAAAAAAAGATTCTAAAGAAAAAAGAAAATAAGAAAATAGTAAAAAAAACTATTAAAAAAAAGGTTTACAAAAAAGTTAATCAAAATATCAAAAAATATAAAAATAAGAATATTCTAAAAAAAGTTAAAAAATCCAAAAACATTAAAAATATTATTACAGATTATACAAAACGAAACAAGGGTAAAATTCAAAGAAAAACTCTAGAAGATTATTTATCAAATCCAATTAATACATATCAAGAAACAAAAGATTTAGCTGATCAGTATAAAAAACTATATGGAAATGAATATAATGAATTTACTCTAGTTCAAAAAGCTTATTTAGGAAAAAACTTAGAAACTGTACAAAGCATTACACAAAGATATTTAAGATATCCAGATATTGCTATTAAAACAAAACAACAAGGATTAAGCATAATTGAATTTTATCTTCATCCTAATGGTGATATATCCAATTTAAAATTAAAAAAGAGTTCTGGTTATACATCTTTAGATAAAGAAAGCATAGATGTAATAAAAACAGCTTATAAAGAATATCCAAAACCAAAAGAAAAAACTAAAATGATTTTTTATATTAGATTTATATATTATTAAAAAGTTTTTTTAATATAAAAACTAAACAAATCACTTTTTTTAGAATATGCAGCACCTGAATAGTTACTTTTTGATGAAGTATTTAAATTTATCACTTGCATATTTCCTTTAGTTTCATAAAACTTGGAGTATTTATAAGAAACTAAAAATGATAAACTCTTAGTAAACTTATATTCACTTCTTAAATCAATTGCTAAATATTTTGATAAATAAAAATCTGCATTAAATTGTATGTTTCTTAAATGGTGAGTATCATACTCTTTAAAATAAACTAAATTTGAGAAAGACAGAGATAATGAGTTTATAAAACTCTCACTTTTATACTCTACTTGGCTTTTAATATAAGGTATATAAGCTTTTGTTTTATAAGTTATTACTAATCCAGAGAAATCACCTTCTAAGTCTCTAAAACCATTAGATGATGAATAAATATAAGAGCCACCATAAGCTTCATATTTTTCTTCTTCATATCTATAGGCTAAAGCTAAATTAAAAAACAAATTTTTGTATTGATATATTTCTTTTTTAATCTCAAAATCAAAATGTTCTACATTTACCACTTTTGTATCTGGATGTTTAGAATAATCTGTCCATTTCTCATTATTAGTTAACCAATCAAAATCACTCAAAAAAGCTTTTTCTTCTTTTATGTTCTTTTTATAAGTAAATATATACTTAAAATAATTATCGTAAACAAAAGATAATCCTAATAAATTAATATTATCACTTTTCCAAGTAAGTTCACTTAATTTTGTAGAATAAGAATTTTTGTAAACTAATTCTTTATTTTCAAAAGAATATTTATCATAAGAGAAAAGAATATCATAAGAAAAAACCAAAGTAAAACTTAGAAAAAATAATAAAAATGGGTAGTATCGTAACTGCTTTAAAAAAATAATGATAGGGTTCGAAAACAAACCCACAAAATGAGTTACAAAAACACATTTTCTGGCATAAACTTTGAGTAGATTTTTGAGCAAAAAAAACAGGTAATTCATTTAAGAATTTACCTGTTTTTTTTATACTTACACCAACTTAAGTTTGAAATGACCTCAAAAAAATAACCAAAAGCAATCTTTTTTGACTGTATTTAAATAAGAGACCGTTCACAATTGAAGTCAACTGTATTATCCATTTTTGA
>JABSON010000222.1 GCA_013215915.1 Campylobacteraceae bacterium
ATATTAAAAAAGAGTTTGGCTTTAAAGCCTATGAAAATAAAAAGAAATATTTTCATTAAATTATTGTTTACTTAATTTAAATAAAATATAGATAACAAAAGGATTAGAATTGAAAAAAGTATTATTATTTTTATTTTCTTTTTTGAGCTTATTTGCTGTAGAGCAAAAATTTTTAAGCCCAGAAGAAGCTATACAAATAAACTTCGTTATAAAAAGTGATAAAGTAGTTCTAAAATTAGAGCTAGCAGATGATATATATTTATATGAGGATAAATTAAAAATATCTATAATTAAACCAGAAAAAATAGATATTAAAAAAGATTTAGATATCCAAAAACCTGAATTATATCATGAATTTATTGTACATTTTAATGGAGTAATAGTTGATATTCCCTATGCTCTGTTAAAAGAAAAAATTAAATCACCCACTTACACTTTATTAGTTAAATTCCAAGGTTGTTCAACTGCTGGTTTATGTTATGCACCAATGAAAAAAGAGATTACTCTTGATTTAGAATCTATGTCAAAAGTAGTAAATGTTGTAGATCAAAAGAGTATTCAAGAATTAGAAAATTTATCTGAGAGTGATTTAATTACTGCTTCATTAAAAAATGGAAATATTGCAATTGTATTACTTACATTTTTTGGGTTTGGACTGTTATTATCTTTAACTCCTTGTATTTTTCCAATGATTCCAATTTTATCTTCTATTATTGTGAAAGCTTCTTCAAAAGAAAAATTATCTGCAAAAAAAGGATTCTTTTTATCTTTTGTGTATGTTTTTTCAATGTCTTTAGCTTATACAATAGCAGGCGTAATAGCAGGATTATTTGGAGCTAATTTGCAAGTAGCTTTACAAAACCCGATTGTATTATCAGTATTTGCAGGAGTATTTGTATTATTAGCTTTATCAATGTTTGGATATTTTAAACTTGAACTGCCTCAAAGTCTACAAAATAAAATAAATAAAACTACAGATGGAAAAGAAAAACAAGGTGTATTTGGAATTGCAGTTATGGGATTCTTATCTGCTTTAATAGTTGGGCCTTGTGTAGCAGCACCATTAGCAGGAGCTTTAATTTATATAGGACAAACAGGTGATGCTTTATTAGGTGGAGCTGCTTTATTTATTTTATCTTTTGGTATGGGTGTTCCTTTATTATTAATAGGACTTGGAGCTGGTAAATATATGCCAAAACCTGGAGCCTGGATGGATTCAATTTCAAAAGTATTTGGTCTAATTATGTTAGCAATTGCTATTTATATGTTAGATAGAGTTTTAGATCCTACTATTATTATGTACCTTTGGTCTTTAATATTAATAGCTTCTGCTTTATACTTACAAATGTACACACATATCCTATCAAGACTACTTACTACGATGATGTTATTGTATGGAATTATTGTATTCATAGGAGCTGTTACAGGTGCTACAAATGTACTTAAACCTTTAGAGAAAATCACTCTTTCTTCAACTCTTATTCAAAACTCAAACCAAGAGTTAAAATGGACATATATTAAAGATATTGATGAACTATATAAAACTATTGAAGCTTCTTCAAAACCTGTTATGCTTGACTTCTATGCTGATTGGTGTATATCTTGTAAAGAGTTAGAAAACTTTACATTTAAAGATCCAAGAGTTATTGTTGAGCTAAATAAGTATACTCTTTTAAAAGCAGATGTGACAGAAAATAATACAGATGATAAAAACTTACAAAATAAGTTTAATATAGTTGGACCTCCCGGATTAATCTTCTGGAATCAAAATAAAAAAGAAATAAAATCTGCAAAAATCGTTGGTTATAAAAATGCTGATGAATTTTTAGAAATACTAAAAAAAGTTAAATAAAGAAAGTTCTCTTTCTTTATTTAAAAGCCACTTTTAAATCAGCTAGTTTCGTTATAATCTTTTCTATAAAAAGGAAGAATAATGAGATATAAAACTATACTTGGAAAAAATGATTTTCTAGAATCTTTAAGAGCAAAAAAAGCAGATTTTCTATTTTTTTGTTCTTATTCTTTAACTTGTGAAATCGATGGTATTTTAGGAAATAAAAACCAAGAAAATATATATTTAAAAAACATATTAGATTTTGAGTTTTTATGTACGGGAGAATTAAGATCTTTAGATAATACTAAAAAAAATAAAGATAATCTTTTTACTTCAACTTTTGTAAAAAGAGCAGTACACCTAAATCAATCTTTTTCATCTCTTGAATTCCTTGATTTAGGAGCTAAAAAACTTCCAGATCTAAAACATTTTAAAATACATAATTTTGATCTTCATTTCTCTAAAGCAATAAATCAAACAACTTCTATTAGAGCTTTTGATGTATTTCAAAAAGGTCTAGATTTTGCTACAAACTATGCCTCTTCTAGTGATTATATTGTTTTAAGTAATAATGTATTAGCAGGAGATGTAAATGCACTTGCTTTAATAAAAGCCTTAGATTATCAAGTTAAAAGCTCTAAAAAAAGAAATAATATTGAAGAAAAAGTAATAAATGAATCTTTTGAATTATCAAAAAGTAAAGTTGATCTTTTTGAAAAGATATCTTTATCTTCTGATAATAACTTGATTTTTTTAGCAGGTTTTTTATTAGGTAATTCTTCATCTAATAGAAAGATTTTACTTGAATGTAATATTCAAAGTATATCAGTTCTACTTTTAGTAAATTCAATTATTAATGAAATGAATGCGCAATTTGATTCTAAGAATTTAGCTCTTTGTTATGATGAGTTAAATACAGATTTAAGTCTTATTGAAATTAATGAGTATTTAGAATTATGTGATTTTAAAATAAACTTATATTCTTCATCTTTAGAAGAAATAAATTTGGATGTATCATCTTTTTTATCTTATGCGAGTATTAATAATATAAAAGAAAAAGAATTACTTGATACAATTCAAAATATAAAAAACAATTAGGAGTTAAAATTGGAATTATTTTTATCATCATTTTTAAAAATCTATTTTATGATGGCGCCATTTTTTGTATTAACAGTATTTATTACTATTACAAAAAATGCGAAAGTTGAAGAAAAAAGACTATTAGCTATAAAAGTTACTTTTGCAGTTATTGTTATGTCTTTAGTTTTAATGTTTTTTGGAAAAAACATATTTGAAGTATTTGGTGTTACTTTAGATGCATTTAGAATTGGAGCAGGTGCTTTATTATTTTTAACAGCAGTTGATTTAATTCATGGTTCAAAAGATGGGCAAACAATTGAAGGTTCTAAAATATTAGATTTAGCAGTAGTTCCTTTAGCTATTCCTGTTACTATTGGCCCTGGAACTATAGGTATTTTACTTGTAATGGGAGCTGAGTATGAAGATATGACTCAATTAGTTACAGGAGCTTCTGCTTTAGTATCAGCTGTATTATTAATTGGTGTAATGCTTTATTTATCTAATCACTTAGAAAAAATAGTTGGAAAACAAGGTTTATTAATTATTTCTAAAATCACAGGTTTATTTTTAGCAGCTATTTCTGCACAGTTTGTATTTACTGGTATTAAAAACTTTATGGCCTAAGGAAAAGAGAATTAAATGAAAAATATTTTAAATGGTTTTTTGTTAGCTTTATCATATTTTACAATTTTACCTTCTAAAAAGAATATAGATATAAATGATAAAACATATAAATATATGCTTTTATCATTTCCTTTAATAGGTCTTATTTTAGGTTCTTTATCAATACTTGCATTTCTGTTTTTTGAGAGGTTTTATATAGCTATTTATGCAGCTTTCATATCTTCAATAATATATATAGTTTTATATGGTTTATTACATTTAGAAGCTATATGTGAAGTTGTTAATGCTTGGATGGCTAAGTCTTCAGGTGATGCAGTTCATGATATTATGAAAGAGCGATATTTAGGTGTAAATGGTGTAATTGCCTGTTTCTGTTTTGTATTATTAAAAGTAGCTATTTTTACTTATTTATTATATGAGAGAAAATTTGAAGTTATTTTAATAGTTTTAATGTTTTCAAGACTTAATTTGATTTTTGCATTAAACTATTTTGAATTTCACAAAAAGAGTTTTTTAGCAATAAGTTTAAAAAAACAAGCAAAAGAATCTTTAATGTTTATATCATTAATTTATTTCTTAATTGCTGTATTTATAAATATTAATATATCAATGTTATTTGTTATTTCTGTTTGTATTTGTTTTTTTACTTTAAAAATTTTAGAAAAAAGATTTGGTTTTTTAAACGGACATTGTATTGGTTTTTCAATTGAAAAAGCAGAACTTGTTTTATTAAACTTAGGTCTTTTATTTATATAAAAAACCTTTTAGAGTAAATCTAAATAAGTTAAGTTTCAAGTTAATACGCAAGTGATTTAAGACCTAAAAACTTTTACATCTGAGGGAGATTTGCAGTTTTTAACATACAATTTATGAGAACAAGCCACAACAAGCTGGTTTTAAACATTCTATACACTTATAATACACTAAAGCTTTTCA
>JABSON010000223.1 GCA_013215915.1 Campylobacteraceae bacterium
AAAAGTAATTTAACACAAAAAACTCCAATTTGGGAACCGGCATTGGAAGGAGTAGAAAAAAAAGGAAAAACTTATATAGGTAAATTAATAGGAACTAGAAAACGTTGTCCAAGAGGTTGGAAAGCTGAAGCTAATAAAGAAAATGGAATAATTTGTGTAAAACAATAATTAAATATATTAATATTCTGGAGCAACAATCTTGTAAAGTAGTAATTAAAAATATTTCGGTTAAACATAAGAAAATGTTAGATTTTTATACTAAAAACTATGTAAACATTGAATTTAAAAAAGATAATAGAAATAATATATTTTATTCTACAACAAAATATTTTGTAGATTTTTTTAAAAACTTTTTATCATTTTTATACTTCTTTGGACGTTTAAGTTTTTATATGTTTTATTCTATTTTACACCCTTCTAAAATAAGGTTTAGGAGTATTTTATTTCATATAGAAGTAGCTGGATTTAAAATTTTACCTATTATTGCAATCACAATGGTTCTAATATCTTTTGTAACAGCATATCAAGGTGCTTTACAACTTGAAAGTTTTGGTGTTCCACTAATTGTTGTAGAAATGACTACAATGTCAATGTTTAGAGAATTTGCACCTTTTATTGCAGCTGTAATAATAGCTGGACGATCAGCTTCTTCTTATACTGCACAATTAGGAGCTATGAAAATAACAGATGAAATTGATGCAATGAGAACAATGGGGTTTTCACCTGATATGTATCTAATTATTCCAAGAGTATTTGCATTAATAATTGTTATGCCTTTAATAGTATTTTTTGCAGATATGTTATGTTTAGTTGGAGAAATGTTATTAGCAAAATTTTATTTAGATATGAGCTTTTCTGAATTTTTTACAAGAGTATATAATTATGTTGAAGTTAGACATTTTTTATTAGGTTTATTTAAAGCTCCTTTATTTGGTTTTGTAATTGCGATTATTGGATGTTTTAGAGGTTTACAAGTAAGAGGAAGTACAGATTCAATTGGTTTATATACTACAAAATCTGTTGTTGATTCAATTTTATGGTTAATTATTTTAAATTCAATCATTTCTTACCTTTCAATTACAATAGGATTTTAAATGATTAAAATAAAAAATTTATACACTTCTTTTGAACAAAACATAGTTCATGAAAACCTTAATTTTACTATTAATAAAAATGAAATATTTGGTATTTTAGGAGGAAGTGGCTCTGGAAAATCTACACTTCTTAGACAAATGATATTATTAGAACCAATTCAAAAAGGAAATATTAAAATATTTTCTAAAGATATTAAGAACATATCATTAAAAGAAAAAGATGAAATATCAAAGAAATGGGCTGTATTATTTCAGTTTGGTGCTTTATTTTCTTCTATGAATGTAATTGATAATATATCAATATTATTAAAAGAGCATACAACACTTCCTAATGATTTAATTTATGATATTGCTTATACAAAAATAAAAATGGTAGGACTAGATATTAAAGTTGCTAAATTAATGCCTTCTCAATTAAGTGGAGGTATGAAAAAAAGAGTTGCGTTAGCAAGAGCTTTAGTTTTAGATCCTAAACTTCTTTTTTTAGATGAACCAACATCTGGTTTAGATCCTGCATCCGCAAGAGCATTTGATGAACTAATAAGTGAACTTCGAGAAATATTGGACTTAAGTGTTATAATGGTAACTCATGATTTAGATACAATAAAAAATACTTTAGATAAGTTTATAATTTTAGATAATAATAAAATATTATTTAATGGAAATTTTGATGAAGCAAAAAAAGAAAACAATATATTAATAAATAAATTTTTAAAAAATAAGGATACATTTGGAAAATAAAGTTTCATATACAATAGTTGGACTATTTGTACTTAGTCTTTTAATAGGAATTATATTATTTGTTTTATGGTTAACAAGATATAACCTTGATAATGAAAATATAAAATATTACAAAATTTATGCAAAAGAATCTATTTCTGGACTAGAAAAAAACTCATTAGTTACTTATAAAGGTATAGATATTGGACAAGTTCAAAAAGTAAATATTGACAAAAACAATATTGAACAAATTGAGATATCTATTTATGTAAGTGATTACAGAATGGTAAAAGAAAACTCTTTTGCTATTATTCAAAGTAAAGGTATTTCTGGAAATAAATTTATAGAAATTGTGGGTGGCACTAATGACTCAAAAACACTAGCTATTAATGAAAATGGTTTTGGAATTATTCCTGTTAAATTATCTTTTGTAGATGAATTAAGTTCAAGTGCAGAAAAAATGACAGGTAAATTCGAAAGTATTTTAACTAAAATTGATACATTAATTAATGAAAAAACAATTAATAATATAAATGGTATTTTTAATAATATAAATAAATCAACTCAACATTTATACCATGAACAAATGTCATTTGATATATTACTAGAAAAAATGAATTCATTATTATCAAAACAAAATACTAAATCAATTAATGAATCTATTATAAATGTTAAAAAAATAAGTGATAAAATGAATGATATTATAGAAAATGATGTTAAAAAAGTTCTAAGAGATGTTAATAAAAGTATAAATAATATAAATTCTAATTCTCTAAATTTTAATACTTCTTTAAATAAGTTTGAAGATTTAATGCTAAATATTGATTATAAAATTAATGACTTTTCTGATAATGCAGGAAAGATATTCCAAGTAAGAGAACTAAAATATGGACCAGGAGAAATTAAATGATTAAAACATTAATAGTTTTATTACTAAGTATAGTCTTTTCAGGCTGTATATCATTAACACAAAATATACCCTCTCAAAAAGTATATTCTTTAAATTTAAAAGAACATAATGTTAAAAGAATAAATGCATCAATTGAAATTAAAGAAGCAAAAGCAATATCTAGTCTTAATTCTACAAATCTTCTTTATACAAGGTCTAATTCAAAAGAATTTTATGCTTTTGCTAAATGGAGTGATAAACCCTCAAAAATGATCCAGAATATTATTATAGAGTCTTTAAGTTCATCATTTAATCTTGTTAGACCTAGAAATATAAGATTTGCTACAAAATATACGCTTGATGCCTATTTATTAGCTTTTGAACAAAATATATCAAATGACAAATCTCTAAGTAAATTTACAATTAATATTTATTTAAAAAATAATTATAATTCTAATATATATTTTAAACAATTTACATATACTAAAGATAATGAAAAAATAGATTCAATTAATGCAGTTAATGATTTAAATAATTTAAGTAATAGATTTATAAAAGATTTAAATCTTTGGTTAGAAGAAAGAACTAAGTAAAAAAGTCATTATAATTTATAATGACTTAAGAAGATTTATTTAAAAAATAAATCTTCTGGTTTCCCAAAATAGTATCCTTGAGAATAATCAACTCCAATATCTCTTAAGATATTAAATATATTTTCATTCTCTACATATTCAGCAATAGTAACAATATTTTGTTTTTTAGCAAACATAACAATAGTTTCTACTAGATGTCTAGAAGATTCACTACTTTCAATATTTTTAACTAAAGAACCATCTATTTTAATAATATCTGGTTCATATAATAATACTCTCTCAAACGATGAATAACCGCTTCCAAAATCATCTAAAGCAATTTTGATTCCAGTTTTTTTAACTTTTCGAATAAAGTTTTTAATTAACTTATCATCTTTTGCAGCTTCGTCTTCTAATAATTCAAATATAATATTTGAAGTGTATTCAGAATATTTAATTAATAAAGAATAAATAAATTTTCTTGTAGTTTCTTTCTCTATATCTAATATAGACAAGTTAATTGAAATAGTTGTATTTATCTGACTTGCAATTTTAAATGAGTTCTCAAGTACTCTATGAGTTATTTTAGAGTAATAACCACTCTTCTTAGAAACATTTAAAAAATAAAATGGAGATACTACTTTATTGTTTTCATCAATTAATCTAACTAAGGATTCATATTTTTCAATCTTTTTAGTTTTATTATTTACTATTGCTTGAAAATAAGGAATTATTTTATAATTATCTAATGCAATTTGTACCATTTGAGTAATTTTGTTATCTAATTCTTTTCTTTCACCTCTTATAGATGCATCATTAGAGTTATGTACTGTTTTATTCTCAACAATTGCTTCTTCAAGCCCTTGGAGAGTATCTTCAAATAATTTATGTTTTCCAAATGAATATGATAATAATATATTTAAATCATAAGATGTACCATCAATTTCTAATATTTCTTTATTTATATTTTTTACTAAAGTATTAAAATATTTTTCAAGTGTAAATTTACTTTTTTCAAAATCATAATTTAGGTTGATTCTCAAAATATAATGATCGTGTTGGAAATGCAAAGTCACTACCATGTTTTTTAACGATGTCTATATATAAGGGCAAAGTGTCAGAAACTATGAAGGGTTTCCAAAAATAAAAGTGTGTATATTGTGCATTT
>JABSON010000224.1 GCA_013215915.1 Campylobacteraceae bacterium
CCTCACCATATAAATCATATTCGGTAGCCTCTGTAATTTTGATATTTGCAAAATCACCAATACGCACAAAATTACCTTCAGTTTTTACCAAAACTTCATTGTCTACATCTGGACTATCAAATTCTGTACGTCCAATAAAGTAATCTCCTTCTTTACGATCGAATAGTACTTTAAAAGTTTTACCTATTTTTTCTTGATTTAACTCTTTTTCTAAAGAATCATTTAGAATATCTTTAATAGATATGCTTTTAAGAATTTGTATTGTCATTTTAGAATGTAAAATTAAATTTGTTTCAATCTCAAGTTCTTCTTTAAATGAATCTGGCATATGAGAAAAAAGACTTTTAATCATTCTATATAAATAGTTTTTACCTTTTGTGATTTTTGAGTAAGAAATGTTAATAGGAACAATAACAGTCTCTTTTTCATTAATATTTTTTAAATCTTTTATAAAATATTTTCTTTGGAATTTTTTTGTGTTTTTAATTTTTTTAGAAAAATAATTAGATCTTAGAATTTGAGAGTAAAGAGCAAAAAAAGCAGCACCTGTATGTACTTTTTGATTAGTTCCATCAATCTTTACATTATAATGACTTGAATGTTTTGTGATGTCTTTTGCTTTTACCATTAAACCCTCTGGAAAAATCATCCAATCTTTTGAAGATTCTAATAAGTCACCTATAATTATATTATTTCTATTTGGATCTGATTTTCTTAAAGCTCCAACTCTTTTAAAAAAATTAGCAAAAGCTGTAGTAAATAGTACATCTGCTGCAATAACTCCTACGCTTTTATTAGTTTCTTTGTATATAGCAGAAGGCACTAAAAGTGCCTCTGCTCTTGTAAAGTGATTAGCTACAAATAAAATTGATTTATCTTTTGGAATATTTTCTATTCCTTTTAATTCTATATTTGTAGAAAATACTTTTTCAAATAAACCTAAGATATAAGATGTTGAGCTAAATAATAAGTTTTTTTCAATCATTTTAAATCCTTATATTCTCCTATATCAAAAGAATCAACGCTTATTACTATTTGTTTAAGTCTATAAGCTTCTAACATATTTTCAAATTCATCTTTTGAAATGAAGTTTTTTTCGTAAGCTTCTTTAATTATATTTTCCATTCTGTCTTGTTTTAAAGATTTTTGTTTTACTTCTTTTTTTATCATTTTAAATTGTTTATCATATAATTTGTTTATTTTTAAAGCTTTTTGAATTATATGAAGTCTATCATTATGGTCTTCGCTTATAAAAATACCATTACATAAAGTATCAACAGTATCTTGATTATTTAACTCTTTTAAAATTTTTGAATTTAATTTATCGTCTGCTTTTAAAGAAATAGGGTTAAGTCTTAAAATTGGTACAAATACTTTTAATAAAGTCATATTTGCAAATATTTCTTCAAATGCTAATTGTATTTCATAAAATGCATAAGAACAAAAGTGATCAACAAAAGCTCTATGTTCTTTCACTGGTTTATTATCATATTCTCTTAGTACCGCTGTAACAAGATATGAATAAGATAAAATATCTCCAAATCTACCTGATAAGTTCTCAGATTTTTTTAAAGCAGGACCAATTAGTGCTAAAGCAACATTTGTAATTAAGGTATAAAAAGCACTTACCCATAAAAGTTTTCTTTTATATTTTGAAAACTCACCTAAGTTTGGAACAAGTGCGGCTCTTGTAAAGAAGTAATACAGTGTTTTTGTAAATGATGTATAAACTAAAGATATATGTGCAAAAAAAGCTTTATCAAATTTTTCAATATTATTTGACTCAAGAGCATTTATCTCTCTTGTAATATATGGATGAGATTTAATTAAACCTTGTCCAAACTGCATTAAGTTTCTTGTTAATATATTTGCACCTTCAACAGTAATAGAAATAGGTATAGCAAAGTAAGCATGAGCTAATAAATTATTTTTACCTCTCATAATTGCAGATCCACCTAATACATCCATAGAATCGTTTATTATTTCTCTAAACTTCTCAGTTGCATGGTATTTCATAATTGAATTAACAACACCTGGTTTCTCACCATTATCAATTGCATCTAAAGTATAGTTTCTAGCTGCATTTAACATATAAGTATAAGAAGCTATTTTTGCTATTTTTTCTTCAATTGCTTCAAAATGATTTAAAGATAAACCAAATTGTTCTCTTAATTGCGTATATGAAGAGACAACATTTAAAGCTAGTTTACTTCCTCCTAAACTTACACTTGGTAATGATATTCCTCTTCCTATTGATAATGACTCAACAAGCATTTTCCAACCATGTCCAATTCCATCTTTTTCACCAATAATATTTTCAAGTCCTATAATTACATCTTTTCCAATTAAAGGTGAGTTTACAAATGGAATACCAACAGGATCATGCCTTCTTGAATTATCAACACCATGAGACGAAGCATCAATTAGTCCAAACGTAATACCTAAGTGTTCTTCTTTACCTAATAAATGATCAGGATCTTCTAAAACAAAAGCTAAACCAATTAAAGTAGCTATATTTGCTAAAGTAATATATCTTTTTTCAAAATTAAGTCTAATTTTAATCTGACCATCATGCTCATCTTTAAATAAAATACCATATGAAGTAATAGAAGTAGCATCACTTCCAGCATTAGGTTCAGTTAGAGCAAAACAAGGTATGTCTTTACCAATAGCTAAGTTAGCTAAGTATTTATCTTTTTGTTTTTGCGTTCCATGTTTTAGTATTAGTTCTGCTGGTCCAAGTGAATTAGGAACCATAATAGTAATAGCTAAAACTTGAGACCTTGAAACTAGTTTCTCAATAATATGAGAATGTGCGGTTGCGCTAAAACCTAAACCACCGTATTTTTTAGGAATAATCATTCCAAAGAATTTATTATCTTTTATATATTTCCATACATCAGGTCTGAAGTCTCTATCTTGGAATATTTCCCAATCACTAGTCATTTCACATAAGGTATTAACTTCGTTGTCTAAGAAAAATTGTTCTTCTTTAGATAAAACAGTTATTTTCTCTTCTTTAATTCTTTTAAAATCAACTTCTGCTTTAAAGAAGTTACTTTCAACCCAGTTAGTACCAGCTTCTAAAGCTTCTTTTTCTGTTTTAGAAATTTTAGGTAATAAATTGTTCTTTTTAATAAAGTTAACAATTCTTTTACTTATATATTCAAGTCTTATAGAATCTTTTAAAAAGACTATTGCAAGAGAAGTAAATACTAACCAATATAGTATATTCGTATCAAAATAAATTAAAGAATATACACCAACGAATACAAAGTATGCAT
This sequence comes from Campylobacteraceae bacterium, assembly GCA_013215915.1. Classification (GTDB taxonomy): domain Bacteria; phylum Campylobacterota; class Campylobacteria; order Campylobacterales; family Arcobacteraceae; genus NORP36. The sequence continues at coordinate 3,285 of JABSON010000224.1, forward strand.
ACAATGGATATGAATAAAATCCAAATACTAATAAAATTATAATAAAAATTAACGTTTCCATAATTTCTCTCCTGTATTAAAGTCTAATTTATTTTTTGCTAAATCTACTATTAAGTCACAAGGTCTAAATCGCTCACCGTATTTTTTTTGATATGTTTTTAATATTTTACAAATATTGTTTATTCCAAAGGTATTTGCATATTCTAATATGCCACCTTTATAAGGAGGAAAACCAGTTCCTGTAATCATTGCAAAATCTATAATATAAGCATCATCTACAATGTTTTCTTCTAAACATCTAGCAGCTTCATTAATCATAATAAACATAGATCTTTGAATAATTTCTTCTTTTTTAATATCTATTCTATTTTCATTTACTAAAGCTTCAATGCTAGGATTTACTGTAATAATCTTATTCTCATATGAGTAAAAACCTTCACCTGATTTTTTACCTAATAATTTAAGTTCATATAGTTTTGAAATAAGCTCAGATTTTTTTACTCTTTTTCCATAAGCATCTGCAAGAATATTTGATACTTTATATGCTATATCAATACCTACTGTATCAACTAGCGTAAAAGGACCCATTGGCATTCCAAAATCTTTTATTGTTTTATCAATTTCTTCAATTGAAGAGCCTTCTTCTAAAATTAAAGCTGCTTCATTTAAATAAGGTAATAAAAGTCTATTTACAATAAAACCAGCACAATCTTTTACTAGAATTGGAGTTTTACCAGTAGATATAAGAACTTCAAATACTCTATTTATTGTTTCTTTTGATGTATGTGAAGAGCTTATTACTTCAACTAAAGGCATTAAGTTTACGGGATTGAAAAAGTGAATACCCAAAAAATTCTTTTTATTATTTATTGATTTAGATAATTCTTCAATACTTAATGATGAGGTATTTGAAGCAATGATTGTATTTTTATCAAGATTCTTTTCTAAATCAATATATGTTTGTTTTTTAATATCTAAATCTTCAACAATAGCTTCAATTATTAAATCACTAGATTTTATATTCTCATAATTATTTGTATAAGAAATTTTATTCATGTTAAAATCAACTTGTGGTTATGTAAGTCATCTTCATTTAAACAAATAATCATAAATTTTAAATATTTATTTTAAAATATTTT
>JABSON010000225.1 GCA_013215915.1 Campylobacteraceae bacterium
GTAAATGTATATTAAATCCCAAAAATAAAAATATACCTGCTAGAGTTGAAAAATAAAGATTATAAGCTAAGTAATTTTCAAACAAAGATATTATTAATAATCCAAATAAAATACCCATAGGAATTGTATGAAAAATTCCTCTATGTGTTGTAAAGTTTAAAAATAGTTTTGTAAATATTATTTGTAATATTACACCTGATATTAACCAAATTACAATCATATCAACTAAAGGTAATGTTTCACTTGTTGATAACAATAAAAGTAATGGTAAAAAAGTAGACATTATTTTAAAAGCTATTTGTACAGCTTTTGAAGTATCAGAATCTAAATCAGGAAGTATTCCTCCTATTAGTCCTAAAGTTAAAAGTATAAATGCCTCACTAGTACTTATTACTCCAGAAGCATAAATTGGTGCAATCGTTATTCCTGTTACAATTACTGCAATATTTACATGTTGTTCGAACGTGGCCAAAAATTTCCTTCTTATAGTTAAATGTGACTTTAATATTTACAATACATAAAAGAATTTTATATATTAAAACTTAATGATTCTTTTTTTGTAGAAAAATATAAAAATAAAGAAAATTTAAAAATTTGTATAAATTGTTATGCATTATATAGTATTTAATACTAGATGCTACTTATACTAATGCTTTTCTCATAAAAACTAATATTGTATTATTTACAAGTATATGTGTAAATTACTTCTATTGTTCTAATAAATTATTGTAAATATTAATTTTGATTTGCATTATCAATATATTCTGATATACTCCGCCAAAATTTTTTAAGAGGAAAATATATGAAAAATATATGTAGAAGTTTTATTTTATTATTTGCTTTATTAGCTAGTAATTTAAATGCAAAAGATATCACATTTGTTGATACTGCTGGAAGAACTGTTACTTTACCTGAGGGTGGAGTTGATCGTGCAATGTTAGGTGCAGGTAGAATGGTTTACGCTATTGCTTCTATTTTTGGAAAAGATGCAAACATGTTTGATAAAATTGTGGGAATGAAAAGTGATTTAAGAAAATATGATCCAGATGCTTATAGAAAATATTTAGCTAAATTTCCACAGCTTAAAGATATTCCTGAATTTGGAAGTCCTTACCAAGCTGATTTCAGTATTGAAAAAGCAATTGCTATGAAAGCACAAGTAGTTATTTTAAATCTAGGTAATTTATATAAAGCTCAAGAATCAGGCATTATTTCTAAATTAAAAAAAGCTGGAATTGAAACAGTATTTATTGATTTTAGAGAAGCTCCTATGAGAAATACAGTTCCTTCTTTATTAGTATTAGGAAAAGTTTTCGGAAAACAAGCAAAAGCTTTAGAGGTAATTGATTTTTATATTACTCAAATTCAAAGAGTAACTTCAAAAATCGCTTTAATTAAAGATACAAATAGACCAACAGTATTTATTGAAAATGCAGCAGGTTCTGGTTGGTTTGATTGTTGTAGTACTTATGGTGATACAAATATGGGTAGATTTATTAATGTAGCTGGTGGTTATAATATTGCATCTCAATTATTTGGGGGATACAGAGGACAAATAAGTCCTGAATTCTTATTCAAAAAAGATCCTGATGTAATTATTGGTACTGGTGCTAACTGGTCAGAAGCAGTACCTACAACTAAATCTGTTTTATTAGGATATAAAACTAATAAAAAAGATGTTCAAAAAAGAATTTCTGATTTAGCTAATAGAAAAGGTTGGAATACTCTAAAAGCTGTTAAAACTAAAAGATTTTATAGTATTTATCACCAATTCTATAACTCGCCATTTAACTTTGTTGCAATTCAACATTTTGCAAAAGCTTTTTATCCAAAAGTATTTAAAGATTTAGATCCAGATGCAACATTTAAAGAATACCATGAAAAATTCTTACCTGTTTCATATGAAGGTCAATTCTGGGCTAAGTATAACTAGTCTGATATATGATAAAAAATAAAATAAAAAATAAAAAATATACATCTGCGGAGATATATTTAAAATCAGTTCTTAAAAAAAGATTATTGATTTTAGCTTTTTCTATTATTTGTGTAATACTATTTTTATATGATTTAGCAAATGGTCCAGGGGAATATCCTCTGGAACAAATAATTGCAACTTTATTTGATAAAGAAGCAGTTTCAATTCAATTAGAAGTAGTAGTATGGGATTTTAGAATGCCAATAGCAGCAATGGCAATTGTTGTAGGTGTAATGTTATCTTTAGCTGGTGCTCAAATGCAAACTGTGCTTAATAATCCTTTAGCTGATCCTTTTACTTTAGGAATTGCATCAGCTGCAAGTTTTGGAGCGGCTATTGCAATTACATTTAACTTTAGTTTTGGCTTTGATATAGACCCATCTGTTTTAGTAACAGTGAACTCATTCATTTTTGCACTTGGGGCATCTATGCTTTTATATGGTATTACTAAACTAAGAGGTGTTTCATCTGAGACAATGATTTTAGTTGGTATTGCTTTAATGTTTGCTTTTGGAGCTTTAGTTTCACTAGTACAATATGGTTCAAATGAAACTCAATTACAACAACTATTATTTTGGACTTTAGGTTCACTTGGAAAAGCAACTTGGATTAAAATCTCTATTTGTCTTTTAGCTATAACTTTATGTAGTCTGTTTTTTGCGAATAAAGTATGGGAAATGACAGCTTTACGATTGGGAGATGAAAAAGCCAGAAGTATGGGTATTAATGTTTCAAAACTAAGATTACAAATGTTACTTTGTATTTCTGTATTATCTGCACTTGCTGTATCTTATGTTGGAGTTATTGGTTTCGTAGGATTAGTAGGTCCTCATATTGCAAGAATGTTAGTTGGTGAAGATCAAAGATATTTTTTAATAGTTTCAGCTTTATCTGGCGCTATTATGATGTCTTTAACATCAATTGTAAGTAAAAGTTTAGTTTCTGGAATTATATTTCCTATTGGTATTATTACTTCTTTAATTGGAATTCCATTTTTTGTAAGTTTAATTCTAAGCGTACGTCGCCAAAATTGGTAGGAGAAAAATATGATTAGTGTAAAAAATTTATCTGCTGCATATAGAGACAATCAAGTATTAGATAAAATTTCATTCGATAATATTGAACCAGGAACATTAATTACTTTAATTGGTCCTAATGGTGCAGGTAAATCAACATTCTTTAAATGTTTAGCTGGTATTCATGATTTAGCTAGTGGAAATGTATATTTTAATGATAAAGATATTGTTAATATTTCTTCTTATGATTTAGCTCAAGATATTTGTTATATGCCTCAAAACACATATACAAACGCGGCCTTGACAGTTTTTGAAGTAATATTAATGTCTAAAAAATTCTCTTCTGGTGGAAAAGTTAATAATGATGACATTGAAATGGTATCTAAATTATTAGAAACATTAAAATTAGAAGAATTTGCCTCAAGGTATTTAAGTGAGTTGAGTGGAGGGCAGAGACAATTAGTAAGTTTAGCCCAAGCACTTATTAGAAAACCTTCTGTTTTATTACTTGATGAGCCTACTAGTGCTTTAGACCTTAATCATCAAATAGAATCTCTAGATTTAATTTCTTATGTAATAAAAGAAATGAAAATAGTTTGTTTTATTGCTTTACATGATTTATCTTTAGCTGGAAAATACTCAGATTATATTATGGTATTAGATAAAGGTAAATTAGTAGATTATGGGAAACCAAAAGATGTTTTATCTATTGATATGTTAAAAACTGTATATCATGTAAAAGCTAAAATATATAATGACGAAGAGGGTACTTATATTAATCCTTATAAATCATTAACAAGTGATGAAAGCTCGTTAGCTGAAATTACTAAGTGTATTAAGAATTAAATGAGAAGAAGCCTTTGGCTCTTCTTATTTAGTCTCTATATTAAATGAATATTATTATCATAATTTAAAGGGCATTACATCTACTTGTTTTTTCCTACTTATTTAGTTCTTAATATTTAAAGATATAAATGAGAGCTTATCTTTATTTATTTTTTTAGCTTATACCTTTTTTTGGATGCTTTTATCTCATCTTTTTTTCTTAATTTATTTAATTGTAATATTGAAGTACAGTTATTTATTTCTTAATTTGTGATGTCTAAACTAGAAGAAATTAGATCGTTGTTTGCATTGTCTAAATTTAGCTTTTTCTCTATCTTTAATCATTTCTATTTCATCTATCATTAAACCTTTAGAATTAAAGTAGTTTTTATCTTTATCTAATTCAATCTTTGTTTTAGACTGAATGTGAGAATTGAAATATTTATTTGCATCATCATAAGTTTGCATTAATCTTTTTACTTCTGCTTTTTGTTTTAACCCAATTACCTTGTATATTGATGTGCAATTATATATTTCACTATATTCTATTATTAAATCAGAAGATCATAATTCATTCTTAATTCTTAATCCT
>JABSON010000226.1 GCA_013215915.1 Campylobacteraceae bacterium
GCCATTATTACTAAAGTTTTTTTATTCATATTATTCCTTTTTTTGGAAGTATATAGAAAAAAATTAAATAACAATTGTATAAAATCGACATTTATACTATAGTTAAATTAAATCATAGTACAAGATCATAAAAAACAAAAGTATATTATTTGTTTTTCCGATAATAAATAATAATGATAAAAACCATTAATAAAACTAATGAATAAACAATATACTTTAAATATTCACTTATTAAATCTTGCTGATCTCCTATAAAATACCCTAAAGATGTAAGAATAATAACCCAAATACTTGCTCCTAATGTTGTATAAAGAGAGAAAGTAAAAAGATTCATTTTTGCTAATCCAGCAGGAAATGATATTAATTGTCTAACTGCTGGAATTAGTCTTCCTGTAAAAGTAGAAATATGACCATGGTTTTTAAAGAATATTTCCATTTTAATAATAGTAGGTTCTTTTATAAATACATATTTACCATATTTAATTAAAAGTTTTCTTCCTAATTTAATTGCAATATAATAATTAAATAAAGCGCCTAAAAGGCTTCCACTAATTCCACAAACTAATACTGCTATTAGATTCATTTCACCCTTATAGACTAAGTAACCAGCAGGAATCATTACAATTTCAGAAGGGAATGGGAAAAATGTACTTTCTAAGAACATCATTATAAATATTCCAGAATAGCCTAACTCACCAATAATACTAACTATCATATTTGCAATATCATGTAACACTTAAATCCTTTATTTACATACTATTTTTATTAATAAACATTTTTTTAATATCTTTACTAAATATCAGAAAAATATTTATTGTATTATTTGGAAATTGATTTATTTAATATTTTCTTTGAAGCAATTCATCAATTAATTGCTTTATAAAACTTAAAATTATCAAATATAAATGTTAGCGTTTTTGGTATTTCTTGTTATACATATATATTGTTTTATCAACAATATAACTATCAAGTGATAGTTTTTATAAAAGCACTGTTCTTTAATAAAATTAAAGAACAGTAAATTAAGATTTATCTAAAAATAATGGAAATTATTTTCTTTTTAATTCTTTAATTCTTGCTTTTTTACCTTTTAATTCTCTTAAGAAGTGAAGTTTAGCTCTTCTAACTCTTCCTCTTCTTAATACTTCAAAAGTTTTGATTGAATCAGAATATAATGGGAAGATTCTTTCAACACCAACAGAGTTAGCAGCAATTTTTCTTACTGTAAAAGTTGCTGATGGACCTTCTGAATGTCTAGCAATAACGATACCTTCGAAAGATTGAACTCTTTTTTTCTCACCCTCTTTAATTTCGATACCTAATCTAACTGTATCTCCCGCTCTAAATTGAGGGATTTCTTTTGACTCTACTTGTGCTGCTTCAAAGCTAGCGATATACTTGTTTTTCATTTCTTTTCCTTATTCGGTCTATAATATTTTGTTCTACAAATTGACATTTGGAATTTTAAGTCGTGAATCTTACTATGATTTCCCTTTAGGAATTCTTTAACCACACTTAATTTTTGGAAAATTTCAGGTTTTGCAAAAGAAGGAGCTTCCAAAAGATTGTTTTCATATGATTCCATATCTAAAGATTCACTATTTCCTAAAACACCTTTTACATTTCTAGAAATTGCATCTGCCATAACTAATGACGGTAATTCCCCGCCTGTTAATACATATTCACCAATGCAAAAAACTTCATTTGCGTATTTTTCAATAACTCTTTCATCAATTCCTTCGTATCTACCTGATACAAAAACTATATTTTTCTGCTTAGCTAATCTTTTTGCATCATTTTGTCTAAAAGGTTTAGCAGCTGCTAAAGGAAAAATAATATATGCGTCTTCATTTTTTTCTAGAATATCATCTAGAGTATCAAATAAAGGTTGACAAGTCATAAGCATTCCCGCTCCACCACTAATCATTTGTTTATCAACTTTATGATGTTTGTCTGTTGTATATGATCTAGGATCATAAAACTCGTAAGAGATAAATTTTGCTTCAACTGCCCTCTTAAGAATTGAATCTTGAAAATAAAATTCAATTAAATTGGGAAATAAGCTTACAAAAGTAAATTTCATTGTGTTCTCATTTATGTATATTTAGCTTCTTTATCTTATTTTTGTTAACATATACAAATTTTCAATAAAGAAGCAACATGATAACATTAACAGACATAAAAGAAGCAAAAACTAAACTAGATGGAATTATTAATAAAACATCTATTACTCACGCTCCATTTTTAAGTGAAGACTCAAAAGCTGAAGTATTTATTAAAAAAGAGAATTTACAATTAACTGGTTCTTTCAAAATAAGAGGTGCTTTTAATAAAATTGCAAGCCTTAAAGATGAAGAAAAAAAAGCGGGTGTTGTAGCAGCTTCGGCTGGTAACCACGCACAGGGTTTAGCTTTTTCTTCTAAACATTTCGGGATTGATGCAACAATTTTCATGCCAGAAGCAACTCCACTTACAAAAGTATCTGGCGTTAAACTATATGGCGCAAAAGTAGTTTTAAAAGGTCAAAATTTTGATGATGCATATGCAGCTGCAAAAGAATTTGCAAAAGAACACAATAAAATATTTATTCACCCTTTTGCTGATGATAAAGTAATTGCAGGTCAAGGTACTATTGGAATTGAAATTATTGAACAATATGCTGATGTTGAACAAATTATTGTGCCAATTGGAGGGGGAGGTCTAATTTCAGGAATTGCTATTGCGGCAAAAGCTTTAAATCCAAATATTAAAATTACTGGTGTAGTTGCAACTGGAGCACGTGCAATGAAAGAATCATTTGAATCTCATTTACCAATAGATTCAGATTCTGTTAAAACAATTGCGGATGGAATTGCGGTTAGATGTGTAACTCCTAAAATGTTAGATTACATTTTAGAATTTGTAGATGAAATTGTTGAAGTATCTGAACAAGAAATTGCAAATTCTATTTTATTCTTACTTGAAAGACATAAATTAGTGGTTGAAGGTGCTGGAGCTGTATCAGTTGCTGCTATTATGCATAAAAAAGTAGATATTGAAGATAAAAAAGTCTGTGCAGTAGTATCTGGTGGAAATATTGATGTAACTATGTTAGCTTTAATTATTGAAAAAGGTTTAGTTAAATCTTCAAGAAAATTAAATTTATTAGTTACGTTAATGGATAAACCAGGTGCATTAATGGATTTAACTGATGTATTCACAAAATGTGATGCAAATATTGTACAAATTGATTTTGATAGAAACTCTGTAAAACTAGACTTTGGTGAAGCTCATGTTACAATTGCTTTAGAAACAAAAGGTGAAGAACATCAAAAATTAGTTAGAGAAAATCTTAAAAAACACGGCTATAGATTCAAACAAATCTAAGAAAGTTATTTTGCTTTATTATAAATTTAGCATAAACTAAATATAATACTTGAAATAATTAAAATAGAAATAAAAAAATAAAGGGAAACAATGGAAGGAAGACTGTTTACATTCTTAGGTTCAATTGGCGGACACTCGCAAGAATGGATTATATTATCGCATTACGCATTAGTAATTATCATCGTTGCATTAATAGTTAAATGTGCTACAAGTAAAATGCAATTAGTACCAAGTGGTTCACAAAACGTTATGGAAGCATTTATTACTGGTATCATCTCTATGGGTGCTGATACTATGGGTGAAAAAAATGCTAGAAGATTTTTACCATTAATTGGTACTTTGGCTTTAGTGATTTTTATCTCAAATATGATGGGTGTAATTCCAGGATTTGAAGCACCAACATCTAATATTAACTTTACTGCTGCTTTAGCAATTATGGTTTTTGTATATTATAATTACCTTGGTATAAAAATCAATGGTTTCTATAATTACTTTAAACATTTTATGGGGCCATTACCAATTCTTGCACCATTAATGTTTCCAATTGAAATCATTTCTCACTTTTCAAGAATTATTTCTTTAGCTTTTAGATTATTTGGATCTATTAAAGGTGATGATATGTTCTTGATGGTATTACTTATGTTAGTACCTTGGATTTTACCTTTACCAGGGTTTTTCTTATTAACTGCTTTTGGTTTATTACAAGCATTTATTTTCTCAATATTAACTTATGTTTATATTGCAGGATCTGTTATGATGGCAGAAGAAGACCACTAGTAAATAATTCATATTATAAAAGGGAAAAAAGTTTTTACTTTTTTCCCTTTTTTTTACTCATATTTTAATCTATACTACTTAATTCTACAATTAAAATAAAGATATATGCTTTAAATAATTTAATAAACACCTAATTATACTTATTAATAATATTTAATAAATTTATTAATTGTGGAAAAAATATTCAGATTTTTTAAACTTAATGATTAAGCAGATTAGAATCTAAAATCTAATAGCAATACCAATAAATTCCCCCGGT
>JABSON010000227.1 GCA_013215915.1 Campylobacteraceae bacterium
AAAAAGGATATTCATGGATAAAAGTATCAAAGTCTAAATATATTTTATATATAAATTCTAAAAAGATAGAGTTTATTTATGACAATACTAATGGTAACTTTGATTGTAATATTAAAAATGAATTATGCAAAGAGATAAACGAATGAATTATTATGAAGTATCTTTATTAAAATCACCTCTAAATCCTTTAACTTATCAAAGTGAAGAAATGATAGATTTAGGTGCAGAAGTTTTAGTAAAATTAAGAAATAGAAAAGTTTTATCTCCTGCTGTAATTATAAAAGAAGTATCTAAACCAAAGTTTAAATGTACAAATATATCTGAAGTTACTACTTTTTATTATTCAAAAAATATGTTAGAAATATCATCATTTATTTCAATGTATTATGTATGCTCAATAGGTGAATCTTTATCTTTATATACAGCTTTTAATTCAGAGTTCGAATATAAAAACGATTTAAAAAAATATGATTCCAAAATCAATTTATCTCAGGAGCAAAATAGAGCTTACATTTTTTGTGAAAAAGAAAAACAAGCTTTATTATTTGCAAATACAGGTTCTGGTAAAACAGAAATATATATTCGTACAATTGAAAAACACTTAAATGAAGGCTCACAAGCTGTTTTATTAATGCCTGAAATATCTTTAACTCCTCAAATGCAAAAAAGATTAGAATCTGCTTTTGATACAAGTGTTGCTATTTGGCATTCTAAAATTTCTAAAAAGAAAAAAGCTGAGATTATTGAAAAACTTTTAAAAGGTGAAATTAAATTAATAGCAGGTGCTAGATCAGCTTTATTTTTACCATATAATAATTTACAATGTATTATTGTTGATGAAGAACATGATGAATCATATAAAGCAGACTCAAAACCTAGATATAATTTAAAAGATATTTCTATTTATATATCAAAAAAATATAAACTACAAGCAATTTTTGGATCAGCTACACCTTCTTTAGCCTCATTTTATAAACTTCCTTTTGTAAGAGTAAAAGAAACATTTTTTACTACTAGTAAAAAGTTTTATTATGATGAAGAAGAAAACTTATCTCAAAATATAATTAATAAAATACATACTACTATTGAAGATAATCATCAAGTAATAGTGTTTTTACCTACAAGAGCAAACTTTAAGTATCAAATTTGCTCATCTTGTGGAAAAAGCGTTGAATGTCCTTATTGTTCTGTATCTATGAGTTTGCATAAAAATGATCGTACTTTAAAATGTCATTATTGTTCATATACTCAAGCTATTCCTTCTTCATGTCCTTCTTGCATTACTGGAATTATTTCAAACTTTAGAATTGGAACTGCTCAAATTGAAGAAGAATTAAAAGCTCTTTTTCCATCAAAAGTGATAAAAAGATTTGATAGAGATATAGTTAAAACTGATAAACAATTAAGAACTTTATTAAATGAGTTTAATAAAAAAGAGATAGATATATTAGTAGGTACCCAAATGCTTTCAAAAGGTCATGATTACCATAATGTAAAACTAGCAGTTATATTTGGAATTGACTCAATTCTAAATATGTCTTCATATAAAGCTAGGGAGAGAGCCATATCTTTGTTAATTCAGATCTCAGGTCGATCTGGAAGAAAAGGCGAGGGTGAAGTTATAATTCAAAGTAAAAATGCTGAATTTTTTAAACATTATTTAGAAAATCTAGATTATGAAGAGTTTTTAAAAGAAGAATTAGAAATAAGAGAAGATTTTTATCCACCTTATGTAAAAATGGCAAAAGTAATATTTGCCTCAACTAATGGACTTAAAGCTCAAGATGAAATGAACTTTTATGTTAAAGAATTAAAACAAATAGAGTTTTTAGAAGTTGTAGGTTTTAAAGAATGTGTTATTTTTAAAATTGCAAATAAATATAGATATGAAATTATTCTAAGATCTACAAAAGTTAATGTATTATTAAACGCTTTACATAATATAAGCTCAAATATTGCAACAATTGATATGGATGTTATTACTTAGATAGTATTTTAACAATCTTTATGAAATATTATTTATTTATAGTGTATAATTTCACACAATAATAAAGTATATTATAAAAAACAGGAGAAATAATGATTTATACAGAAAATGAATTTAAAGAATTAGTGGCAGATATTCAAGGCCAAGATTGGTACAAAAACCCAATTGGATTTGGTATAGCTAGAGTTGATAGAGGACAGTTAGATTCTTCTAAAATATTACAAGCAACATATCCTGTAATTAACTGGAATGAAAACTTTGGTTCTGCTGCAATATTTTTAAAAGCATTAAAAGATTCAGGGGCACAAATTGATTGTTCAAAATCAGAATTAGTACTTTCTTTAAATGATGCTTTTTTAACATCTTGTATTGAAAACTTTAGACCATTTATTCCTCAAGCAAAAGGGAATGATCATAAAAATGTACAAGTTATATCTCAATTAGCTTCTTTACCATTAGATGCTGGAATGACTGCTGATGATTATAAAGTTGTATTTATATTCGCAGACGAAGCTGTACAAAGTGTAGAAGCTGCATATTTAAAACTATATGCACTTTCAAGCTCTAAAGCGGAACTTCGATCATTAAATCTTAATGGTGTATTTGGACAATTACACAATTGTGCTTGGGTTGATTCTTCTCCTATTGAATTAGATTGGTTAAGAGAAAATGAGATTTCATTAAAATTAACTGGAAGATATCCTAATATTTCTTTTGTGGATAAATTTCCTAGATTCTTATCACATGTAATTCCTGCTGATAATACTAGAATTTTAGAAACTTCAAAAGTAAGATTTGGTGCACAATTAGCAGCAGGTACAACTGTAATGCCAGGTGCTTCTTATATTAACTTTAATGCTGGAACTTTAGGTTCTGTTATGGTTGAAGGAAGAATCTCTTCTTCTGCTGTTGTTGGAGCTGGTAGTGATGTTGGTGGAGGCGCTTCAATCTTAGGAGTACTTTCTGGAACTGATGGAGTTCCTGTTTCAATTGGAGCTAATACACTTTTAGGCGCTAATTCTTGTACAGGTACTGCAATTGGTGATTCTTGTATTTTAGATGCAGGTATTACAATTTTACCTGGTACTAAAATTTCTTTATCATCTAAAGCAGTTTTATCAATACAAGAAATTAATCCAGGTAAAGAAATTAAAGAATCAATGAAAGGAATGGAATTCCAAGGTGTAAATGGAGTACATTTCAGAGTTAATTCATCAACTGGACAAACAATTGCTATGCGTTCAACTAGAGAAGTTAAATTAAACTCTGACTTACATTAATTAAAATAGAAATAAAGCAAATTTATTTGCTTTATTTTGTTAAACTTACAAACTCTTTCTTTTCAAATTTTTCATATATACAATTTTTAATATTTTTATAATTAATTCAAAATAACAATATAATCTATATAAATAATATTTACTAGGAAAACTATGACTGCTAAAGTAATTAAAGAACATAAATCTACTTATCCAAATCCAATTGAATTTAAATTAAATGATAAAGTAAGTATAGGAGAAGATGATGTAGATTATCCAGCTTGGGTTTGGATTAAGACTAGTGATAATAATGAAGGATGGGCACCTAAAGAGTTTATTGACGAAATAAATAATTTATCAAAGTGTGATTATAATGCAAAAGAACTAAATATAAATGTTGATGAAATAATAATTGTTATAAATGAAATTTCAGGATGGGTATATGTACTTAATTCAAAAGAAGAATCTGGTTGGGTTCCAAGAGATTGCATATTTGTATTGTGATAAATTATATTTTAAAAATATTTAGATAAACTTAATAAAAGGATTTGATTATGATAATAAGAGAAATGAAAAAAAATGATTTAATAGAATCATCTTTAGTCCATAAAGAAAACTTTACTAGGCAATGTTTATCTTATGAATACTTAGAATGTAGTCTTAACTCTTATCCTAAAAATTTACTTTATATTGTTGAAGAAAATGAGAAAATTATTGCCTATATTATATGGACTCAAAAAAGTGGCTTTAGAAAAGAAGTAGTTTTAGAATTAGAACAAATAGCTGTTTTAAAAAATAAACAAGGTAATAATATAGGAAAAGAATTAATTCTTAATTCACTTGATTTAGTTAAAAAAACACTTTTAAAACAAAAATCAAAAATAAAACATATAATGGTTAGTACTAGGAATGATAATTATGCTAAAAGCTTGTATGAAAAAGTACTTTCTGTAAAAGTTGAAGTTATTATTAAAGATCTTTATTCTTCTGATGAAGTTTTAATGATTGCAAAAAATATATCCTATTAATATTGATTATTTTATATACAATATAATTATGTTTATTGCAATTTTTAT
>JABSON010000228.1 GCA_013215915.1 Campylobacteraceae bacterium
TTTTCACTATCACATAAATCATCTGCTAAAACTACTGCAAAAGCTTCATTTCCAATTAGAGTTTCACCGCACAATATAGCATGACCTAGGCCTTTCATATTAACTTGTCTTGTATATGAAAAAGTACATTTACTTATTACTTCTCTAATCTCTGTTAGATAATGTTCTTTAGCTGTGCCTTTAATTTGGTGTTCTAATTCATAAGAGATATCAAAATGATCTTCAATAGCTCGTTTACCACGTCCTGTTACTATTGCCATAGTAGAAAGTCCTGCTTCAATTGCTTCTTCAACTCCATATTGTATTAATGGTTTTGTTAAAACTGGAAGCATTTCTTTTGGAGTGGCTTTTGTAGCGGGTAGGAATCTTGTTCCATATCCTGCGGCTGGGAATAGACATTTTTTATTGTATTGATTTTCATTGAATTTACTTTATGATATTTTTTGATTATATCTAAGTTATGTTTATATACTAATAGTATTAATCTTCTGCATCCTTGCAGAAGCTATTATAATACCTGTAAATAATCCAAATAAATTCATTGTGAATTGAAGCCTTAAAAAGTTATCCCCTATTAAAGCTACTATAAAAATAGACATAAGTATAATCTTTATATTATTTAACTCTTCGTCTTCTAATTTTAATCTCATTAAATATAAAAAACATACTATAAATAACATACTTGCAATAATACCTCCTCCTGCACTTAATTCTAGAAAATCATTATGATAACCGCCTATTATTATTGCCTGAACATTTTCAACATTAACTATCTTTTTAACAGTAATTAATTCTAGATAATCATTCTGGATATCAGCAATACTTGTTCCAAATATTAGATTATCTTTTAAAATATTATAAGTAACCACCCAAGTACTTAGCCTTAATCCCCAAGAAGAAGAAAAGTCTTTTTGTACATAAACTTTATTTAAGTCAGAAATAGAATTAGATATTCTATTTTTAAAAGTACTTGAAAAAGTATAAGCAGTAAATAGAATAGTAAATATTAGAATTATACTTATAAATAAAGCTTTTATTTTATGTTTTACATGAGTTATTATTATCATAAATATAGAAAAAACAAAAGCTAATTGTCCAATTCTTCCACCAGTTATAAATAAATTAGTACAAGCCGTTATAAAAAATATAATATATACAATTTTTGTTTTTAAACATAGTCTTTCAAATAAAAGCTAAAAATAAACTATATTCTAAATGATTCATAAAAGGAGTAGGATCACTTGGAGTTCCATGTTTTGTAGTCCATAGTTCAAAGAATATTCCATAAGATATTACTTCACTAATCATCATAGCTGATACAAAAGCAGATATTATATATACTATATACTCTTTTTTTAAAGAAGTAAAAAGTGTAAACATAGGTATGTAATACCAAAGTCTTTTAAAATGATTAAAGGTATAATCATTATTATCAGCCCAGAATACACCCATCATTAAATATAAGCATAATATAATTCCCATCATTAAGAATTTTGAAGAAATCACATCTCTTATTTTATTTTTGAAATTACCTTCTATAATCCAAAAGAATGTAATTAAAACAGCTAGCAAAACAATTCCTGCACGAGAGAGAGGAATACAAAAAGAATACAATACAAACAAATAGTTTAATACTTTATTTTTATCAAAACTCAATAATTTATTCACAATATTTAGTAACCTTATCTTATAATTTAACTAATTATATTTTATCTCTTTATTATTTATCTAAAATTAAACTAATTTATATTTTTATATATATAATTACAATAAATAACGTATCTTATTATTACAATACCCATTGGGATTTATACATTGATTCACATATTTCTTCGATTCCTCTAATTGTAGACCATTCTAAAAAGTCTTTAGCAAATTAAGAATTAGAATAACAAGAAGATATATCTCCTACACTTCTATCTACTATTTTAAAAGGCATAATTTTAGAAGATGCTTTTAAAAAGATTTAATCAGTTCTAATATTGTATAAGCTTTACCCGTACCTAAATTAATAGCTTACACATGTCCATAGTCTAAATCACGTACATGAATATAATATCTTTCATCTGATCCATCACAAGTTTCATAATCTATACCAAATACAGATATACATTCTTTTTTACCAACTACTATCTGAGAAATAAAAGGCATTAAATGATTAGGAATTCCATTAGGATCTTAACCAATTGTACCACTAATATGAGAACCTATTGGATTAAAGTATCTTAGGAAGTAAAACTTACCAAGTATTATCAAATACATATATATTTACTAATATATCTTCAATAAATAGTTTGCTCCTTACATAAGGATTAGTCTCACTTAAAGAAAAGTCTTCTGAAATAGGCACACCATAAACTGGACATGATAATTAGAATACTATCTTTTTTCAAGAAATGTCTTTTATTATTACTAATAAAACTTTAAAGGTTCTGAAACAGATTCACCTAGGTCTTTAAATTCTTCAAAATGTATAATAGAATCTATTTTATATTTTGAGAAAACTTCTTTTAGTCTTTTAGCATCTCTAATATCACCAATTTCTATTATAATATTTTATAGATTCAGAATTTAAGACATTATCATAAACTAATAAATCATAGCCAGATTCTAGTAGTTCTATCCAGGTGTATGAACAAACATAACCAACTCATGTTACTAAAATTATATTATTTCTTTTATTTGTTAATTCTTATTTAATTTATGATCAAACTCTGGAACAATTTCTTTTAAAACATCTAAAACATTATCATTCTCTAATAATTTGTCTATTTTTTTATTTAATTCATTAATATCAAATACTGTTGGACTTGCAACGGTAATTGACTCATAAGCAGTTTTCTTGTCAGAATCATTTATTAATAACTCTTCATAAAGTTTTTCACCTGGTCTTAATCCGCAGAATTCTATATTTATATCATCACGTCCGGATAAATGTATCATTTTATTTGCTAAGTCTACTATTTTAATAGGTTCACCCATATCAAGTATAAATATTTCTCCACCTTTTCCAATAGATCCCGCTTGTAGTACTAATTCACAAGCTTCTGGAATCAGCATAAAATATCTAGTAATATCAGGATGAGTTACAGTAATATTTAAGCCCTTTTCAATTTGAGATTTAAACTTAGGAATTACAGAACCAGAGCTACCTAATACATTTCCAAATCTAACTCCTACTATTTCCGTATTTTTCGAATCTACATTTTGAGCATATAATTCACATATTCTTTTTGTCGTACCCATTACATTTGTAGGCCTAACAGCTTTGTCAGTTGATATTAATACAAATTTCTCTACATTAAATTCTATTGATAAATCAATACAATTTTTTGTACCTAGCACATTATTTGTAATTCCAGATAAAATATTATCTTCAACTAATGGTACATGTTTATATGCAGCTGCGTGTATTACAATATCAGGTTTATATTTTTCAAATGTTTCTCTTAAAATAACTTTATTGATAACTGACTTCATTACTGAAACTATATTAAAATCATTCAACTCTTCAGTAATTGTATAAAGATTAATTTCACTATGATCAACTAATATTAATTGTTTAGCAGCAAATATTTTACACTGTCTTGAAATTTCAGAACCAATACTTCCACCTGCTCCTGTAATTAAAACTACTTTATCTTTTATAAATGATTCTATTTGTTTTTTATCTAAATCAGCAGGATGCCTTGCTAGTAAATCTTCAACAGTAATATCTTTTAATTGTTTTGAAAAATTTTCTTTTTTTAGAATATTTTCTAAAGAAGGTAATATTTTAATAGTTTCGAAATCATTTTCCATATTTTCATACACGGAATTTATTTCATCTTTTGAAGCAGAAGGCATAGCAATTACCATAATATCAAATTTCTTACCAGCATATTTCTTATTATATTTTTCACTTGATAAAATAGAAATTCCATCAATAGATCTATTTTGTAAGACTTTATTATCATCTACAAAACAAACAACTTTATATTCAGAATTAGTAAATTCATTTTCAAGTTGTAAGCCTGCTTTTCCAGCACCATAAATTACTATATTTTTTGATTTAGAAGTTCTACTTTTATTTATAAAATAATTATAACAATACATTAAAAATGAAATAGAAAATATATATAAAAACAATTCAGATAGCATAAAAGATAATCTGTACTCACCATAAAGAAATGGCATATAAAGTGTAAAAGAGGATATGTAAACTATACTTTTAATTAAAAAAGACTTTGAAGAAGTTTTTGACCACGATAAAGAATAATCTTTTAGTATAAAATAAGAACAAACAAATCTACTTAATATTACGA
>JABSON010000229.1 GCA_013215915.1 Campylobacteraceae bacterium
AGATAAAAAAGATATTTTAAATAAAGAACTATTTAACACGATTAATGAATTAAATACTTATTCTAATACTATTAAAATTGATATTTTAAATAATTCTGACAGTGTTACGAAAAGATCTACATTTATTGTAATAGTTGTAGGTCTAATATTATTATTTTTAATTCTTTTTTCTGGCGCAACACTAATTTCGAGAATAAATATGCCACTAGCTACAATTATATCTTTTATTAAAAATATATCTTCAAATAAAATAAATCTATTAGAAAATATACCTATTGAAGTAGAAGATGAATTTGGACAACTCTCCAATACTTTTAATCATATGACTTCTAGTTTACATGAAAATATGAATAAAATTAAAGAATTAAATATAGAAATAGAAGATACGCAAAAAGAAGTAATTTTTACTATGGGAGCTATTGGGGAGAGTAGAAGTAAAGAAACAGGTAACCATGTAAGAAGGGTTGCAGCATATTCAGTGATTTTAGCTACAAAATACCATTTAAGTGAACATAATATAAAAATTCTAAAAGAAGCATCACCTATGCATGATATTGGAAAAGTTGGAATTCCTGATTCTATTTTAAAGAAAAATGATGTATTAAATGCCGAAGAATGGAAAATTATGAAAACTCATGCACAACTGGGGTATGACATGTTAAAACACTCAAAAAGAGAAATATTAAAAACAGCTTCAATTGTTGCATATGAGCATCATGAAAAATGGGATGGAACTGGTTATCCCAGAGGTTTAAAAAAAGAAGAAATCCATATTTTTGGACGTATTACTGCAGTAGCAGATGTATTTGATGCTTTAGGAAGTTCTAGATGTTATAAAAAAGCTTGGCCTCTTGATAAATTATTAAAATTATTTAAAGAAGAAAAAGGAAAACATTTTGAACCTAAACTTGTTGATATATTATTTGAAAATATAGATGAATTTTTAGAAATTCAGAAAAAATATAAAGATATTTATTAAAGGACAGACTATGGAAAATTCTACAGGTTTACTTGTCTTAATATTTGTAATAGGTTCTATCCTAACAGGTGCTTTAACATTAATTTTTACAAAAGGAACAAAAGTTCCTTATACAGTTGCTTTACTTTTGATTGGTTTGATTTTAGGTGGAATTGAACGTTTTGGTTTTTTCCAAAATTTTATGCCTATTATCTCAGAATCAATGACTTTAGTATCTAATATAGATCCTCATTTAATTTTATTTGTTTTTTTACCTACATTAATTTTTGAATCAGCTTATTGTATTGAAGTACATCTTTTTAAAAGAATTTTTTCTCAAATTGCTATTTTGGCAATTCCTGGATTAATTGTAAGTACAATAGCAACTGCTGTTTTAATTCATTATCTTTTTCCTTGGGACTGGAATTGGCACTTGGCTTTAATGTTTGGAGCACTTATTTCTGCAACAGATCCAGTAGCTGTTGTTGCTATATTAAAAGAAGTAAGTTCTAGAAAAAGATTAGAAACTTTAATTGAAGGAGAATCATTATTTAATGATGGTACAGCTATTGTATTATTTACTTTATTTTTTACTATGTATACAAGTGGAGAAAGTTCATTTGATATTTTATCAGGTATTAAAGAATTCTCTATTGTTGTGATTTTTGGTTTAGCTTTAGGAGTAATATTTGGATACTTAGCAATCACAATTATTTCAAAAGTTTTTAATAACCCTTTGGTTGAAATTAGTTTATCAATTGGGGTTTCTTATATGGTATTTTTTTTAGCAGAACATGTTTTTCATGTTTCTGGAGTAGTTGCTTTAGTTTCACTTGCTTTAATGTTTTCAAGTATAGGAAGAACAAAAATATCTCCTGAAGTTGAAGACTTTCTACACCATTTTTGGGAAATGATGGCTTATATTGCAAATACTTTAATTTTTTTACTTGTTGGAGTTTTAGTAATAACAAGAATAACATTAGATTCTCCAGAATATTGGACAACACTATTTATTTTATATATTGGAATTATGATAATTAGAGCTTTTTCAGTAAGTTTATTTATTCCAATTTTAAAACGTATAGGAGTAGGAATTACAAAAGAGAAAACTATTGTACTTGTTTGGGGTGGTTTAAGAGGAGCGGTATCTTTAGCTTTGGCTTTAAGCGTTGCTCAAAGTGATTTAATAGATAAAGAAATAGGGGATCAAATACTATTTTTAACTGCAGGAATAGTTGTTTTAACTATCACTATTAATGGTATGACAATTGAATCTTTATTAGCTTATTTAAAATTAAATGAACTTCCAGCTGCAAAAGAAGAAACAGTACAAAAAGCAAAAGCATCAGTCTATAAAAATATTCAAGACTTTCTTCCAAAACTTCAAAATAATGAATTTTTTAAAGAGGTTAATTGGTCAAATATAAAAGAAATAGATGAATATAAAAAACTAAACTATTTAAATATAGAAAGTAAAGATATTTCAAAAGAAGAATTAAGTATAGAATTTAGAAGAAGATTATTAGAAAATGAAAGAAAATTTTATTGGCAAGAATTTAAAAAAGGTTATTTAAGTGAAGATGCAACACATAAACTTATTAATGCAATAGAAGAAGCATTAGATGAATATCCTACGATTACACCTAGACCTTCTTTAGAAAAAATATGGCAAGTTAAAAATATAGAAAAAGGTAAAACATCATTTTTTAAAGAATTATTTAATAAATATTCTTTTTCAAATCTTTATTTGTCTTATGAAATTGCACGTTCTTTTATTTCCGCACAAGATGAAGTTTTATCACATGTAGAACAAATTGCTTGTTCAAAAGAAGATTTAGAACAAGTAAGAAGTGATATATTAAAAAATAAAGAAAATGCTCATATATATACAAAAAATATTAATAAATCTTTTCCAAAAATAATAGGAAGTATTCAAAGTAAAATAGCAAAAAGACTTTTATTGAATAAAGAAAGAACAGTAATAAAAGAATTATTAGAAAATGGAATGTTAGCAAAACCAGAAGCTGATAAAATGATTGAACATATTGAAAGTAAAATGTTTATTTTGGCAAAAGAGCATGAATAAGAAACTTTTATTTTTTATACATACTAATCTTTATTTGTTATAGAAGATGGAATGGTAAGCTAAATTTATACTCAGAATTTATCAATTCTGAGATAAAACAAAATGAATAGAGTTTATCATAAGAAAAAGTAACTATAGTAATGAGTTTAAAGATTAAACAGTTCAATGTCTGTTTTGCCCATCTCTTTCATTAACATGAGTATCTGTATAACTTTCTTTAGCACTAGAACTATATCCACCACCATAAGCTCCTGTATCCTTAGTATATTCAGAACATGTTATTCCATACTCAGAAGAATCAGTATATTTTAAAGGATTGTTAATTACATCTGTTAAAGTTTTGAGAATTGATAGGGTCTTGAAATAAAGGACCCACAGATAATAAGCTAGAAATTCTAGGATCGTATATTCTAGCACTCGTGTCAATAAGATTAAAAGAATATAATTGTTTTGAGAAGTAATTCCTATTAAATCTTCTTTTTTAAACTTTGTATTTGTGTTTATTAATTTAACAAAATATAATTCCAATACTAACAATCATGAAACTCTGTTTTTCAAAGATAAATAATAAAAATATATATTTATTATTTGATGTAAGGTCTTAATATACATATAATTATCCTTTATGCTGAAATAGAAATATCAAAATCTTTAGTTCTACCATAGGTAATTTGTTGATTATATCGAGCTGGTAAAGGACTATAATTATAATTAAAGCTATCTCCAAATCTTTCACTAGTTGTTGCTGAGGTATAGACTGTATATTCTAATGTAACCTTAGGAATATGCTAAATGACAAATCCTTTAGAACATACATACGACCACCCATGTCAATTAGATTAAAAGAATATAATTGTTTGTGAGAAGTATATCCTCTTAAATCTTCTTTTTTAAATTTAGTATTAGGATTAAGAGAAGATACTAAAGCGCCAAAAGGAGTATATGAATTTCTTAAAACTATTTGTGCTCTAGAGTTAGTAACAGTATCAACAGAACCTAAAGAGTCTTTGTGAATATAAGCTGTTTTATCTACTTGTTTTTCATCATTAATTTTAGTTCTTGTATGAACAGCAACAATAGAATTACCAGAGAATAGATTGTGCTTAAATTCTTGAATAACATTTATTTAATGTCAGTATTATAAGTATATTCATACTCTTTGTTAATATAATATGTTGTTTTATTATCTTCAATTTTTTTAACAAGATTGTTAAAACTGTCATACTTCATTCTTAAAGTTTTACCAT